>JAFEFK010000178.1 GCA_018240625.1 Pseudomonadota bacterium | reverse complement strand
TGTGGTCTCGAAAGACTGATAAGCGGAGTTGTGTCGGTGAATTGCTCGCGCGGCTCACTCGGCGGGATGAATACTGGAAGCGCGGATTTTGGAACAAGCGCGGCTTCGCTGGATTTTGCGGCTCTGGCGGAGGGCGGCGTATCGGATTCAATAATGCTGACGACGCCGTATGCCGCGGCGCCGGTGAACACAACTATTCCAGTAATAATTCCCGTCAGAGGCCAATCCATTATCCACCTCTACCGGCCCTCATTATTGCAGATCATCATGAGGCCCGAAAGGCCCTGAACCGTTAGTTCCGTTCGACGTCATGGATTTGCCGGGTACAGCGCCCGCCGTACTTCAGATCAATAAGAGCGACTTGATGTAATGTTGCGGCCGGTCGCCGACAAATCCAAAACGATCCCATCGTTCGCACGCGATCAAATTATACGCCTAGAAGGTTTTGCTGAACCCGGCCCCCACGGACCATCCGCTCGGAATCGGAACGATCCGTTCGTCCAGGGTAATCTTTTCCGACTGGAGGCATTTGCAACCCATCATGAAGGCGGCAGTGAACTGCGCAGTCCCCAGATCGAGTTTGAGTCCAGCCATCGGCGCATAGTGTGTATCCGAACTGGGCAGCATCAGCGACATGTGCTCGACAGCCCAGACGCCCGTCGAGGAGCTCCCATACTTCCCGATCAGCCAGTCTCGAAGAAGCGACTTCCAGACCAGCTCGTTCACGATGTGCTGGATAAAGTCGGGATCGAGTCCTACGACCGATCGCGGCCCCCGCAACACGAAGCCCACGTTGTCGATGTGAATGTTGCAAGCCTCCGGCGTGAGTGCGATGTGCAACGATGTGATGTCGACCTGTCGCGCATAAGCCGCGGGCGTCTGACCGAACTGGAGAATGTGTCGGTTTTCTCCCGGGTAGGACGTGGCCAACTGTACCGGCCCGACCGCGGTGTTGTAGGTGTCCGCGATTTCGCGAAACCCCCAGGCCCGCTGCTCGGTCGCCTTGGTCAGCCCGACCGTCGTCTGGTCGTAGGACAGGCCCAGCAAATCGCCGTAGGCCAGTTGCTCCGCCTTGTTGACAATGTTGGCGATGGTTCCACCCGCCGGCACCGGTTTCAGCGGGTGGTAGTGGAAAGCGACGTCACCCCTGTCGTTCTTTGCGCTGCGAAACCGCTCCAGCAGCGTCTGGAAATCTTTCGGCGGGAACGTAATGCCCTGCAGAATGGTCTTGCCTTCCAAAAATTTCCCGCGCTTGACGCTGCCGGCGAACGTCTTTTCACGGGGGCCACCGAGGAAAGAAAACGCGCCGCCCATGCTGGGATCGAACTGCGCGGTCATTTCCGGAATGACCACCTCTCCGAGGTAAGCCTGGATCAGCAATCCATAGCGCTCCCTCAACCTGGTTTCGATGGCCGTGTAGACCGGGCCATAGGCGATCGGATAATCGGAGGCGGGATCCGGCGGCATCGTTCAATCTCCTGGCAGGCGCTGGTTATTAGTGCCTGTCGGAGCATGCGGCGTTCAAATTTGATTCGGCCTGCGACGTGAAGTCCTAGCCGCGGAGTTGCGATCCGCCAGCGAGCGTGCCGATACCTTGAAGCCCTACGAAGTCTTACTGTTGCCGGCTGAATGCCTCACGGCACGGCGTCCATGTTCACCGCCGGCACAGACGACCGGGAAGAGAGGCTTTCCTTCTCAGGAAGGACAAGCGCTCGCAGCGACGGCGAATTAGTACGCGATCCCCAGAATAAGAACCATGCGGACGGGACGGAGGCCACCGAAGCAACTCCAGCATCGGTGTTTTTCCTGGACGTTGCGCGCGGTCGACGACAACGCGACACGATTTGACGTCTGGCGGCTGCCGGACGATGGTTTCTCCCGCTTCACGCCGGAGGTGGTGACCTTCGCGAGAGCCTGTTTGAGTATCTGATCTCTGTCGGCGTCAGCCATCGATGCGGCCGTCGATGTCTTGCTTGCATCCGTCGAGGATGAAACGGGCGCAGGAACGGTGGTTGATTGAGAGTCGGCGGCGGCCGGCATCGCGGCTGCCGAGGCAGGAACGGTGGAAACCGAAATCGGTGCCGCCAATGCGAGGACTAACCATATCGCTGAGCGAGAGGAGAGCATGGTCTGGCCTTTCTTTCATGCCGTGAAAACGAACGAGTTTCGAATCAAAAACCGACGCCGATCAAAGTTCGACTGCCGCCACCGCCGCCTTCGCCGCTTGGGCGTGCGATGGCTTGCTGCCGAGCCGCAGGAGCCGGACGCGACTGTCGCACCGGCTCGCGCTCGGCCTGACGCTTCACTTGCTTGCGGTGACGCGGTTGCTCGTCCTCATCGTCATTCCGCTTGTGACGTGAGGCCGTGGCGGGCGCAGACGATTTCTTATCAGCGACGCAGGTCTCGCCCTTGGCGGTCTGCCCCGGCTTGCATTCAAGCGGGCAGAGGCGGTCGGTTTGCTTTGTCAGTTCGGCAACGAATTGCTCCGTGATCGCAGTCTCGCTCGTGGCGTTACCCTTGATCGCCGTATAGCGGTCGACGGCGCTCTTGGCCGTCTTCATGTCGCCATCGACCTTGCCGGCAAAGCATCCGATTCGAGCGAGTTGGGTCTGGGCGGCGCGGACCAATTCGGGTGAGTTGGGCTGCGTTGCTGCCAGCTTCTTGGCTTCGTCGACGAGCTTGTCGAGCAGCGTAACGACCTGGGGCCGCAGCCGGTCGCAGCTCACCACCTTGAAGAAGGCCCGTACGTCCTCGATGTTCGACGCGGTGTTGCCCTTTGCAGTCATGTCATCGAGCTTGGTTTGCTCCTGCTTGCAGGTGGCCTCCAGCGCAGCAATGTGCTCGGCCTTTTGACGTTCGGCCTCGGCCTGCTTGGCCTGCTTTTCACTCTCCACGCGCAACGCTTCCGCCGCGGCGGCTGCCTTTTTCTTCTCGATCTCGTCGGCCTTCCTTCGCTCTTCGGCCAGCTTCTTTT
>JAFEFK010000177.1 GCA_018240625.1 Pseudomonadota bacterium | reverse complement strand
CCCTTTACGCTCTACGGGTTGCTGGCTGACAGCATCGACACCGACGACGCCAGAACCTACGTCACGTTCCATATCAACCCGCTCGCCCGCTTCTCTGATGGCCAGCCGGTCCTTGCGGAAGACGTGCTTTTCTCCTGGCAACTGCTTCGCGACAGAGGCCGCCCCCTTCACCGTCAGTATTATTCGAAAGTAGCAAAGGCGGAGGCGATCGATGAGCGCACCGTCCGCTTCGATTTCGGCGGCTCGAAAGATCGCGAACTGCCGCTGATCCTCGGCCTGATGCCGATTTTGGCAAAGCACGCGATCGACGTTGCTACGTTCGAACAGACCTCGATGACGGCTCCGTTGGGCTCAGGCGCTTACCGCGTCACGGCGGTGAAGCCAGGAGCAAGCGTCACGCTCACGCGCGATCCCAACTATTGGGGACGCGACCTGCCGATCAATCGCGGCCTGTGGAATTTCGATGAGATCCGACTCGACTTCTATCGCGAGGCCAACAGCCAGTTTGAAGCCTTCAAACGTGGATTGTACGATTTTCGCGTGGAAACCGAACCGCTGCGCTGGCACGACGGCTATAATTTTCCTGCCGCCCGCAACGGCCAGCTCATTCGCGAAACCATCAAGACGGGCTTGCCAAAACCATCGGAATTCCTGGTGTTCAATACGCGACGCCCTGTCTTCTCCGACATCCGCGTGCGCGAAGCGCTCACGCTGCTGTTCGATTTCGAATGGATCAATCGGAACTATTTCTTCGGTCTCTATGGCCGCGCCGGGGGATATTTCGCGGGCTCGGAACTATCAGCTTATGCACGCGCTTCCGATGAACAGGAGCGGTCACTGCTGAAGCCGTTTTCGTCGACCGTCCGACCCGACATCCTCGACGGCAGCTATCGTCTGCCCGTCACTGACGGCTCAGGCCGAGACCGCACGGCTTTGCGCGCCGCCCTCGCTCTGCTATCGCAAGCCGGTTACGAGCTTTCCGGGACGGTCCTCCGCAATCGCTCGACCAAAACGCCCCTCGCCTTCGAAATCCTGGTGACGACGCGCGATCAGGAACGGGTCGCTCTCACCTATGCGCGCGATCTCAAGCGAGCCGGCATCGATGTTTCCGTACGTTCAGTCGATGCCGTGCAATTCGATCAGCGCCGGCTGAATTTCGACTTCGACATGATCCAGAACCGCTGGGATCAGTCACTGTCACCGGGCAATGAGCAGTCTTATTATTGGGGTAGCGAAGCCGCCGACATTCCGGGAACCCGAAACTACATGGGCGCAAAAAACCCGGCAGTCGACGCCATGATCGCCGCCCTGCTCGAAGCCCCGAGCCGGTCTGATTTCGTGGATGCCGTTCGCGCGCTCGACCGCGTCCTGATGTCCGGCTTCTATGCAATTCCAGTCTATAACACGCAAGAGCAATGGATCGCGCGCTGGAATCGGATAGAACGGCCAGCAGCGACCGCGTTGACCGGATATCTTCCCGAAACCTGGTGGCAAAAGCCGCCGTCGAAGCCGAGCAAGTGATCTCGTGATCCAGAACAATACATCGCCCACTCTGGACGGATTGTTTAGCCGCATCTTCGCACGGCAACCGCATCAATTGGCGCTGATTGATCCTCCCGACAAATTGCGCGTTACGGGACAAATGCCAAAGCGCCTGACGTTCGCTGAGGCCGACCGGGCGATCTCGGCATTGGCGGTCCATTTTAGCGAAGCGGGCCTACCTGCCAATTCGGTAATCGCCGTTCAACTACCCAATACCATTGAGCTCGTCCTGACGGTGCTCGCCGCGTATCGCGCTGGCCTTATCGTCGCGTTGTTGCCCCAGCTTTGGCGCCAGGCCGAACTGACCGTCGCACTCAACCGCACGGGAGCCCGCGCAATCGTTGGCATGGGCCGCATCGATGGCGTCGATCACGCGGATATTGTGATGAATGCGGCGGCGGAAGCCTTTTCAATCCGTCATGTCTGCGGTTTCGGCACCGATTTACCGGAGGGGATGGTATCGCTGGATATTGCTGCAAGCGCTGCGAATACCGACACCACGCGCCTTGTGATCCAGGATTCGCGCCGCGCCGCGCTGGTGACGTTCGAAGCGTCAGGCGCGGGCTTCCGCGCCGTGCCCCGGACGCATCTCAATCTGATCGCCGCCGGGCTTGCCATATTCCTCGAGGCTGGATTGCCCCAAGGAGCCAAAATTCTCTCGGCCTTCGCGCCTTCCTCATTTGCCGGGCTGACCTCCTCATTTGTGACCTGGCTGCTTAGCGGGGGCACGCTGGCGTTGCATCATCCGTTCGACGAAGATGTGCTCATGCAACAGATTGCTGCCGAAGGCTGCGACACGCTGGTCGCGCCGGCATTGTTGGCGCTGCGGCTAGCCGAGGCTGATTGCCTGTCAGCCCTTCCCGATCTGGGTCATGTCGTTGGTCTTTGGCGTGCACCGGAGCAAGTCGGATCGAGTGCAATTTGGCCGGATGCCCGGATACGAGTGACGGATGTCTATTTGTTCGGCGAAGCTGGACTTTTCGCGGCCCGACGAGCGGACGACGGGTCACCTACGCCTGCGATGCCTGGCCCGTATCGGGCGCCACCCGAGATCCCTGTATCGTCGACCGCGGGAGAGATCGTTTTGACGTCCAAGGGAACCCTCGGATTGCGGGGGCCGATGGTTCCCATCGCAGCATATGCTGCGTCCGAACGGCCATCTGACGGCCCTACCGCGCAACCTCAGCTGGATTACGTCGATACGGGGTATGCAGCCAGGATTGATCGCGCAACGGGAGCCATCTCCATCACGGCGCCGCCATCGGGCGTCATGGCTGTCGGGGGTTACCGGTTTCTTGCGTCCGATCTTCAGGAATGGGCAAGGCGGCTTGGACAGAACGCCATGCTGACGGCCCTCCCCGACCGCTTGAGCGGCTATCGCCTCGCCGGGCGCGCCAGCGACAACGCGCGTGCCCGCGAAGCACTCACCGAACTGGGGCTAAACCCCTTGATGGTAGAAGCCTTTCGCGATCGGTCCGTCGACTGATCGAAATCAGCCGTATTCATTGACGCGACATTAAGGGCGGCAAAACTAGGATAACGCGCTTTTTCGCGGCGATCCGAGTTCCATAAGATGTCTCAGCAAGGCCCTCTCATCGTTGTCGGATCTGAGGACCGCGAGCCATTTGGATTGCGGCTCTCCGATCTGAATATATTTCCGGTCGTGGAGACTGGTTGGTTAGCGGCATCGCAGGCGGTCGAACGGCTTCGCCCCGCCGCCGTTCTCGTCGCGACGACCGAGGGCGCGGGCACGGTCTTCGAGAGCCTCGCCGGCCAGCTCTCGACCATGCAGCCCTATGTTCCTCTGATCGTCGCCAATCCCGCGCTTCCCTATCCGGATAACGCGATTCCGTTTTCGTCTTCGGAGGGAAATTTCGATCGGCTCGGCGCCCGTCTCAACGCGGCGTTGCGAGTCCGAGCATTGCACGCGACCGTGCTTCGGCGGCTTGTAAGCGATCCGGCTGTGCGGATACGCGAGCCCGACAATGACCCGATCCAGGACGCGACAATTCTCTTGATAGGGCGCGGCACTGCATATCCCACACTGTCGGTCGCGTTTGGCGAGCGGCTCGGCGTTATCGGAGCTCTCAGCATCGAGGCGGCGGCAAAGCACCTCAACGCGCGCGACCTCGACGGCATCGTCATTGGCGAGGGTTTCAGCCCGCGCGTAGTCGACGCATTTCTGACGGTACTGGCGGAAGACACACGATTTCGCAATTTGCCGGTTGCGGTCACAACCGGTGGCCTCGGCGGAACTTATGACCTTCCAAATCTCGAGGTGATCTCGGGCGAACCGGCGCGGATCGTCGCCGTGTTCCTGCCTTTGATCCGGCAGCATGCTTTTGAGGCGCGTCTTTACCGGACGCTCAAATCGCTGGATGCGGGTGGATTGCTTGACCCGCGCACCGACCTGTTAACCGTGGAAGCCTTCCATTGCGAACTGGCGAGGGCGATTTACCAGACGCAATCTCACGGTGGCCGATTATCGATCGGCCGCTTTTCGCTTGGCCAGAAGCAGGAACGGCCGATCTTCGACGCCGCCCGCATTTTGAGCCGACTGATGCGGCGAATGGATTTTGGTGCGCTTCAAAACGACGGATCAATCATCGTTGCCTTCACCGATACCGATTTGCGCGATGCCCATATGATCGCACGACGGCTTTCAAGCGTGATGAAGCATACCGCGCACAGCGCCAAACGCGAATTGCGGCTCGATCCCCAAGTCGCATTGACGACATCATTGCCAGACGACTCCGCGAAATCACTCCTCGCTCGATTGAACGACGAAGCGCAGCGTGCCGCTTCGTGAGTCTGCGTTACGCAGCCTTTCGATCTTCCGCGAGATTGGCGAGCTGGCGCATGATCTCGGTGGTTCCGATCAGGCGCTCCTCCGGTGTTTCCCAATTCTGGAAAAACACGACCTTCATGTCGGGACGGACTTTTGCCGCCTGACCATGCTGGCGGATGAAGTACACCAGCCGATCCGGTTGCGCGAACTTGTTATCACGGAAGGTAATGACGGCGCCCTTCGGACCGGCATCGACCTTTTCCACGTTGGCACGGCGGCAGTAAGCCTTGATGGCAGCGACTTTGAACAGGTAGCGAACCTCATCCGGCAAAGGGCCAAACCGGTCGCGCAGTTCCGCTGCAAAGTTGTCGATCTCGTCATCGGTGTCGAGATCGGCCAGCCGGCGATATAGCGAAAGCCGCACTGACAGATCAGCCACAAAATCTTCCGGAATCAAAACCGGCATTCCGACGGTGATTTGCGGCGACCACCGATCGGCGACCTGCTCAGAAACGCCGGCCTTCAGATTCAGGATCGCCTCTTCCAACATCGATTGATAAAGCTCGAATCCCACTTCCTTGATGTGGCCGGACTGCTCCTCGCCCAACAAATTGCCGGCACCGCGAATATCGAGGTCGTGCGAGGCCAGCTGGAAGCCTGCGCCCAGCGTTTCCAGCGACTGCAGAACTTTAAGCCGCCGTTCTGCTTGCGCCGTGATCTTGTGCTGCGCCGGCAGTGTGAACAGCGCATAGGCGCGCAGCTTCGAGCGTCCGACGCGGCCACGCAACTGATAGAGCTGTGCCAGCCCGAACATGTCGGCACGATGCACGATCAGGGTGTTGGCCGATGGGATATCGAGCCCGGATTCGACGATCGTCGTCGAGAGCAAGACGTCGTATTTGCCGTCATAGAATGCCGACATGATGTCTTCGATGACCGTCGGCGCCATCTGGCCATGGGCGACAGCGACTTTCATCTCGGGCACGTGCTTGTCGAGAAAATCCTTAACTTCGGCGAGATCGTCGATCCTCGGCACGACATAGAATGCCTGGCCGCCGCGATAGCGTTCGCGAAGCAGCGCCTCGCGGATCATCAAGGGATCGTGCGGTGCGACAAAGGTGCGGACCGCAAGGCGATCGACCGGAGGCGAGGCGATAATCGAGAGATCGCGCACACCGGTCAGCGCCAGTTGCAGCGTACGCGGAATGGGGGTCGCGCTCAACGTCAGCACGTGCACCTGAGCGCGCAATTGCTTCAGGCGTTCCTTGTGGCTGACGCCGAAATGCTGCTCCTCGTCAACCACCAGAAGCCCAAGGTCCTTGAATTTGATGGATTTGCCGAGCAGAGCATGGGTACCGACGACGATATCGACCGAGCCTTCGGCAAGTCCCTTCTTCACCTGCGTCAATTCCTTCGGCGACACCAGCCGCGACGCCTGCGCAACGTTGACCGGAAGTCCGCGGAACCGTTCGGTGAATGTCCTGGTGTGTTGTCGCGCAAGCAACGTGGTCGGCACCACGATGGCCACCTGCTTGCCATCGAGCGCGACAGCGAACGTCGCCCGCAGCGCGACTTCAGTCTTACCAAAACCGACGTCGCCGCAAATCAGCCGGTCCATCGGCCGTCCGCTTTCGAGATCCTTCAACGATGCCTGGATGGCGCCGAGCTGATCTTCAGTCTCCTCATATGGAAAGCGCGCGCAGAATTCATCATACAGACCAGCTTGCACCGGCATTTTAGGCGCTGCGTGCATGTGCCTTTCCGCAGCGATCTTGATCAGTTCGCCGGCGATCTCGCGGATGCGGTTCTTGAGCTTGGCCTTGCGAGCCTGCCAGCCGCTGCCGCCGAGGCGATCCAGTTCGACATTGGCGTGATCGGAGCCGTAGCGCGACAACAGTTCGATGTTTTCGACCGGGAGAAACAGTTTTGTCTCGTTCGCGTAGCGAAGCTCCAGACAGTCATGAGGCGCGCCCGCCACTTCCAGCGTCTGCAAGCCGACGAAGCGCCCGATGCCGTGTTCGACATGGACCACGAGATCGCCGGCCGCCAGACTTGTGACTTCGGAAATGAAGTTGTCGAGCTTGCGGCTGGCCTTGCGCGGACGTACCAGGCGGTCGCCGAGAATATCCTGCTCGCTGATAACAGCGACGGTTTCGGTCTCGAACCCCGATTCCATGCCGACGACCGCCAGCATGGCTTCATTGCGTGGCGTCGCCTGAACCGTGCGCCAGGCATTCACGCTCGTCAGATTGAGCAGCTTGTGATCCCTGAGCATGCTCGCCATGCGGTCGCGCGAGCCTTCGCTCCACAACGCGATCACGACCTTCTTTCGTGCCGCCTGCAAGGCCTGCACATGCGTAACGACGGATTGAAAGACGTTGACCGCGGTATCCGCCCGCTCCGGTGCGAAATTCCGCCCCTGCCGTGCGCCTGCGTCGACGACGTTGCTGCTCTCGTCAGGTACCGCGAAGGGCGTCAATCGCACTAATGCAACTTCATCGAGACGCTTCGTCCACTCGTCGGACGTCAAGTAGAGCCGATCAGGCGGTAACGGTTTGTAGATCGCGCCGCCGCCCGGATGTTCGAGTGCCTCGCGCCGCGCTTCGAAATAATCTGCGATCTGTTTGAATCGCTCGGCTGCGGCATCCTCCCCCTGCGGTTCAATGGCGATGGGGGCCCCGTCGAGATAGTCGAGCAGCGTATCCATTCGCTCCTGAAACAACGGGAGCCAGTGCTCCATGCCCGGATGTCGGCGGCCTTCGCTCACGGCCTCGTACAACTGATCGTCCCGTTCGGGCGCGCCAAAGGCCGCCACATATCCCATGCGGAAGCGGCGGATGGTTTCGGTGACCAGTTGAAATTCGGAGATCGGGACCAGATCGAGCGAACGCATGTCGAGCAGCGTGCGCTGCGTCTCCGCGTCGAACGAGCGGATCGACTCCAGGGAGTCGCCGAAGAAATCGAACCGCACAGGCTGGTCGAGACCGGCCGGAAACAGATCGAGGATGCCGCCGCGCACGGCATATTCGCCGGGCTCGCGGACCGTCGAGGAGCGGTTGTAGCCGTTGTGCTCCAGCCACGCGACGATCGAATCCATCGGCACCACATGACCGGGTGCGACCGACAGGGCTTGCGACGCAACAACTTCTCGGGCGGGCACCCGTTGCAGGATTGCGTTGACCGTCGTGAGGACGATCAGCGGCGTTTCGCTGCCCGTCAGACGCGATAATCGCGCCAGCGTCGTCAGCCGCTGCGCAAGAATGCCCCCATGCGGAGAGACCCGATCATAGGGCTGACAGTCCCACGCCGGAAATTGCATGACCGCCAGATCCGGTGCAAAGAACTCTAGCGCGCGCGCCAGTTGCTGCATGCGCGGACCGTCTCGGCAGACCACAGCAAGGCTGACCGCCGAACCGTTTCGCCCCGCCTTGGCCTTGATGGCGCGCGCGAGGTCCGAGACGACAAGCCCTTCGGCGCCTTCGGCGACGTTGGCGAGCGTCAATGCGCGGCCGGGTAACAGCAATTCCGCCGGAGATCGTAAAGCCGCCATCATGCACCAAGTCCGGACGGGCGGAACGATTTGATACGGTCAAACAGGGCGGTCTGGTATTCCGGATCAAGCAAGGCGCCTCCGCTCAGCGCGGCATAAAGGTCCGGATCCGGAACTTCGATCAGGTTTTCAAGATCAGTCAATTCTGCGTCGGTCAGCGAAGCGATTTCCACGTCGGCGAACCGGCCGAGGATCAGGTCCATTTCGCGGGTGCCGCGGTGCCAGCAGCGAAACAAAAGCCGTTTTCGGCGGTCGTCCAGGCCGCCGCTTGATCGTGTCGATCCCGTCATTCCTTAGTCCCATCCGAACGCCAAAAGCCCGGACGTGCCGGGCGGATTGATATAGCGTTCGCGAGCGGGGATGTCAGTAGCCGTTCGCGCATTGCATAATCCGTAAATTGCATTCAAGGCTTGCGCCTGAGCGCCAGTTCACCTGCCCTTCGAGTCGTTTGATGCGCCCTGCCCTGCTTAATCCGCTTTTCGCACCAATCACGAGCCTTTCAGGCGTCGGCCCGAAACAGGACAAGCTGTTCCGGTATCTACTCGGGCGCGAGGAAACCCCGCGGCTGATCGATCTGCTGCTTCATCTGCCTGCAAGTGTGGTCGATCGCAGGGCACGACCCAGGATTCGCGAGGCCATTCCCGGCACGATCGTGACACTGGAAGTGACAGTAGACCGGCATCGCCCCGCTCCGCCCGGACGTTCACGCGCGCCGCATCTGGTCTATGCCAGCGACGATACCGGCGACGTGGTGCTGACCTATTTTCGCGCCCAACCGGGTTATGTTGAAAAGCTGCTGCCGGTGGGCGCGAAGCGCTACGTTTCCGGGACCGCTCAGATGTTCGACGGCACGCTCCAGATCGTTCATCCCGACCGTGTAATCGATGAGGCCGGGCTGGCAAAGCTGTCAGGCATCGATCCCGTCTATCCCCTCACGGAGGGTTTGGCGTTGGGTTCGTTACGCCGCGCAGTTACGCAAGCCCTGCAAAAGCTCCCTGCTCTGCCCGAATGGATCAGCCCGGAGATCTTGCGCCGGTGCAGCTTCCCGCCGATCGCAGAAGCGCTCCATCGCGTCCATATCCCCCTGGAACTGACCGATATCCTGCCGGACGGTCCGTTCTGGTCACGCCTTGCCTTCGATGAGTTGCTTGCCGGACAGCTCGCACTGGCGCTCGTTCGCGCGCAGCTTCGGCGGCCGGCAGGAAGCCGCCACGCCGGCGACGGACATCTGCGCAACAAGATCATCGACGCGCTTCCCTACGCGCTGACGGCATCGCAACAGCAGGCGGCAGCTGCAATCAGCGACGATCTGCGGCAACCCCTGCGGATGTTGCGGCTACTTCAGGGCGACGTTGGCTCGGGCAAGACCGTCGTCGCGCTGCTCGCGGCCGCTGCCGTGGCCGAAGCCGGCAAGCAGACCGCCCTGATGGCGCCGACCGAAATCCTCGCCCGCCAGCACATCAAGACAATCGCGCCACTTGCCGAACGGGCGGGCTTGCGTGCTGTAATCCTGACCGGTCGCGAAAAAGGCAAGGAACGGCGCGAAATCATTGCGCGTCTAGCTGACGGCGACATCGATTTGCTCGTGGGCACCCACGCCCTGATCCAGGACGATGTCGTGTTCAAGGCGCTGGCACTTGCGGTGGTGGACGAACAGCACCGTTTTGGCGTTCGCGAGCGGCTCGCGCTGACGGCCAAAGGCGAGGCGGTGGATGTTCTGGTCCTGAGCGCGACGCCCATCCCGCGAACGCTGGTCCTTACTTATTTCGGCGACATGGATGTATCGGAATTGCGCGAAAAGCCGGCTGGCCGGCAGCCGATCGATACCCGCGCCGTCCCCGATAGCCGGTTAAATGAAGTGATCGATGCGGTCGGTCGCGCTGTGAACGCCGGCAAACTGGTTTACTGGATTTGCCCGCTGGTCGAGGAATCCGAAACCGTTGATCTGACCGATGCAGAGCAGCGTTTTGACAGTCTCAAGGCCCGCTTCGGCGACAGGGTTGGTCTTGTCCACGGCAAGATGCGCGGCTCGGACAAAGATCGGGTCATGGCGCAATTCGCTGCTGCGGAAATCAATGTGCTTGTCGCGACGACCGTCGTCGAAGTCGGTGTGGATGTGCCGGCGGCCAGTATCATGGTGATCGAAAACGCGGAGCGGTTTGGTCTTGCGCAACTGCATCAGTTGCGCGGGCGCATTGGCCGGGGCGCCGAGTCATCGACGTGTCTGCTGCTTTATCGAGAGCCGCTCGGTGAGATGTCCGCCGCCCGGCTGCGGGTTATCCGGGAAACCACAGATGGCTTTCGCATCGCCGAGGAAGATCTAAAACTTCGCGGCGAAGGCGACGTGCTCGGCATTCGCCAAAGCGGCCTTCCCGGCTATCGCATTGCGCGCTCCGATGTCCACGCGCAACTCATCGCGCAGGCTCGCGACGAGGCCCTGCGGATCATAAAGCAGAATCCTAAATTGGCAGGCGCGCACGGCGAGGCATTGCGTTGCCTGCTCTATCTGTTCGAACGTGACGAAGCGCTACCGCTGATCGGCGCGGGCTAAACGTCAGTCGACCCTGGCGGCGGTTGGAGCAAGCGTCGGATCATTT
>JAFEFK010000176.1 GCA_018240625.1 Pseudomonadota bacterium | reverse complement strand
CGAGTCAACGGCGTGGACTTCCACTTGGCGGGAGTCAACGGAGCCACTGAACTTCGGCCTATCAGGCAATTGGTGCGGGCGCGGGATGTAGCCCAGAAGCTGGGAGTGAGCATTTCTTGGGTGATACAGCATGCATCGGGACGGCGCAGGCCCTATCTCCCGGCTGTGTGAGTTTTCGGCAAGCCTGCGTGAATGCCGACGGGCATGAATGTTAGGGTCGTTTTTACCGGTGGCAGACACGGTCGGAGGCATGGAATGGCCCGTGGCAAGAGTTCGCGCGTTCCCAGTATTGATGAGGTACTCTCTCGTTTCGAGCGATGGAGGCAGTCCCGTCGAGGGAAAGGTCCGATCCCGGACGAGTTGTGGTCCGCGGCTGTTGCGGTGGCGCGCCATGCTGGCGTCAATCCGACAGCGGTTGCGTTGCACCTGGATGGCGGCAAGCTGAAGCGCCGGATGGCAGCATCGAGCCGATCCTCCCGAAAGGCTCCGCCAGCGGCGTTTGTCGAGTTGCTGGCGCCTGGCCCGGCGCGGCCCGGGTCCCACCTGCCTGAGTACACACTGGAACTGGAAGGACGCAGCGGCAAACTACGAATCCATTGCCAGGCAACGACTGCGACGGAGTTGGCCGCCCTCAGCCGGGCGCTTTGGGACATGGCCCGTTGATCCAGATCGCCCCACAGTTCCGCATCCTGGTAGCGATCGAGGCGATCGATGGCCGCAAGGGGATTGACGCATTAGCTCAGTTATGCCGGGAGAAGCTGGACGCCGACCCGTTTTCTGGTTGTGTCTTCATCTTCCGCACCCGCCGGAGAACCGCTATCAAGCTTCTGGCGTATGATGGCCAAGGGTTTTGGATCGCCACCAAGCGGTTGTCGAAAGGTCATTTCCATTGGTGGCCTACGGGCACGGAACCGGCGCGAACTCTGCGTGCCCACCAGGCGCAGATGCTGCTCGCCGCCGGCAACCCGGAGGCGGAAGCTCCGCCGGCGTGGCGGCCGTTGAGCGCTTGAAGAAATCCGCCCAAAAGACTTGCGTTCCGGTTTTCACTCTGTCACACTGACTTCCAGATGCCTGCCGAATGGAGATATCGCGGCCGGGTGGTGACCGGCGAAGATATCATCTTCATCCGCCAGTTCATCGCTCAAAATCCCGGAGCAAGCCGGCGGCGGCTGTCGGCGAAACTCTGCGAGGCATGGCAGTGGAAGCAGGCCAACGGGGCGCTACGTGACATGGTCTGCCGCGGCTTATTGCTGATGTTGCACCGGGCGGGCGAGATTGAGTTGCCCCCGGTCCGGCAGGTCTCACTGAATCCATTCGTCGAGCGGGAGCGTCCGGCGCCGGTGCTGCTCGATACCACTCCGATCGCCGGAACTCTCGGGGCGCTCCAGCCCATCGAGTTACAGCAGGTGCGGCGCAGCGGCGACGAGCCGTTATTCAACAGCCTGATGGAGCACTATCACTACCTGGGTTACGAACAGCCGGTCGGGGAGCACCTGAAGTATCTGGCCTGGGCGCTGGGACGCCCGATCGCCTGTCTGGCGTGGAGTTCGGCCCCGCGGCATCTGGGCAGCCGTGACCGCTACATCGGCTGGAACGCGGAGGCCCGGCGGCGGAACATTCGCTTCCTCGCCTACAACACGCGGTTCCTGATCCTGCCGTGGGTTCAGGTGCCGCACCTGGCTTCGCACCTTCTGGGGAAGATGACCCGCGCCCTGAGCGGCGACTGGGAACGGATGTACGGCCATCCGGTTTACTTCGCCGAAACTTTCATTGATCCCGGCCGGTTTCGCGGGACCTGTTATCGGGCCGCCAACTGGGTGCTGCTGGGACACACCACCGGGCGCGGCAAAAACGATCGTACGAACAAGCCGAACCGTCCCATCAAGGAAGTCCTCGGCTTGCCGCTTGTGTCCCGTTTCCGTGAGTTACTGAGTCAGTTGTGAAACCGCCCTCCTCCCGCGAACGGATCGATGTGAACCTGGCGGAACTGGACCAGATTATCGAAGGTGGTATGCGTGCGCCGCTGAGCGAATCCGACGGGGACAAACTCAAAGCGGCGCTGCATGCTCTGGCCGAACAGGCGGCGCCACGGTGGCGCAGTACGGAAAAGACCCGCGCCGTGTTGGAGCCGGAGCATGGCGCCGGAACCGCTCCAGCGAATCCGGCGCCCGAACGCCGCAAGCCTGCACCGAAGGGACATGGACGCAACGGAGCGGCTCAGTTTGCCGGCGCTCATACCGTGGCGATCGCCCATCCCACGCTCCGGCATGGAGACCTCTGCCCGGAGTGTGGCGTGGGGAAGGTCTACCACCAGAAGCATCCTAAAAGGCTGGTGCGGATCGTGGGGCGTCCCCCATTGGAAGCGACCCGATACGAGATGGAGCGCCTGCGGTGCAACGGCTGCAATCAAGTGTTCACGGCGGACACCCCGGCCGCGGCGGGCCCGGAAAAGTATGACGAGACGGTAGCGGCCATGATCGCCACCCTCCGTTATGGCAGCGGCGTGCCCTTTAAAAGGTTGGAGCGTCTGGAGGCGGACTTGGGAATCCCCTTGCCGGCGGCCACGCAGTGGAGACTGGCCGAGAGGGCGGCCGAGTGGCTCCGGCCGGCGTATGACGAGTTCATCCGGCAAGCGGCGCAGGGCGAGGTGGCGCACAACGACGACACCGGCATGCGCATTTTGCGGCTGACGCGGGAGCCGACTCCGAAGGGCAAAGCCGAGCGCACGGGCGTGTTCACGAGCGGCATTGTTTCCCGGGTGGGCGTATGGTTGATCGCCCTGTTCTTCAGCGGATGGAAGCACGCCGGAGAGAACCTTGCCGAAGTGCTGAAGCGGCGCGCACCCGGTCTGGGGCCACTGATCCAAATGTGCGATGCGCTGTCGCGGAACGTACCCAAACTGTCGGAAGGCGTGCGGCTCCTGCTGGGCAACTGTCTGGCGCACGGCCGTCGCCAGTTCGTAGACGTGGCCGCGAACTTTCCGGCGGAATGCCGCTACGTGCTGGAGACGCTGGGCTGCGTCTGGCACAACGACGAGTTGGCGCGGAAGGGGCAGTTGTCGCCGGAACAGCGGCTGCATTTTCATCAGGAGCACAGTGAGCCGCTGATGAAAACGTTGAAAGTGTGGATGGAAACGCAACTGGCGGAGCATAAGACCGAGCCCAACTCCGGGTTGGGAAAAGCCATCCAGTACATGCTGCGCCACTGGGAGCCGCTGACGCTGTTCCTGCGCCAAGCAGGCGCCCCTCTGGACAATAATCTCGTCGAGAGGGCCTTGAAGAAGGCGATCTTGCACCGGAAGAACTCGCTGTTCTACAAGACGATGAAGGGAGCCGAGGTGGGGGACTTGTTCATGAGCCTGATCCACACCTGCGAACTCAACGGCGCCAATCCCTTCGACTATCTTACGGAGTTGCAGCGGCACGCTGAGGAGCTGAAACGCCAGCCCTCGGAATGGATGCCCTGGAACTACCGTGAGACGCTGGCGCGGCTCGCCGGCTCCGCCGCCGCGTAATATGATGAATCCTTCCTGGCCGAAAAGGATCGACTGCGGCCATGGTTGGGTGACATCGCGAAATGCCCAGAAAACGGGCTTCTGAAAAGGCAAAATCCGGACACGTTTTCGGCCAGGCACGCAGGCCGGCGAAAATGTTTCGCGCTGGGCTGTACGCGCGCGTGTCTACCAACGATCAGCAGACGCTGGCGATGCAGGGACGTGCGATGCGGGAGTATGCTGCACGGCGGGGTTGGACCATTGCGCTGCAGGTCCGCGAGGTGAACTCCGGGACGGCACGACGCGAAGCCCGCGAGAAGTTGTTGGATGCCGCCCGGCGCCGGGAGATCGACGTGGTGCTGGTGTGGCGGCTGGACCGATGGGGCCGGTCGGTCACGGATCTGTTGGCGACCCTGCAGGAACTGGAGCACCTCGGTGTGGGGTTCGTGTCGCTGACCGAGGCGCTGGATCTGACCACGCCGGCCGGACGGGCGATGGCTGCCATGCTGGCCGTCTTCGCCGCCTTCGAACGAGAGGTTTTGCAGGAACGAACCCGGGCCGGACTTGCCCACGCCCGGCAGAACGGGACACGGCTGGGCCGGCCGGCGACTGCGGCTGCGCACGCTGCAGAAATCCGGAAATTGCATGGCGCCGGCTTCAGCAAATCCGAGATTGCCCGCCGCATCCAGGTCGGCCGCACCTCCGTTCGCCGCATCCTGGCGGCCGATTCCTCCCTCAAATAGGTCGTCATCCGTACCCTACGCACGCCTGCCGAAATCTCACGAAGCAAAAAAGCGCTTTCCGGACGATATCGATTTCACCGTCCCGGTCGATACCACCAAGGCTGTCCACGAAGGGATAAAAGAGATCGTCGAGACGCTGCTCATTGCCATTGCCCTGGTGGCGATGGTCGTTTTTCTGTTCCTGCAAGGCTGGCGCGCGACTCTGATCCCCCTGCTGGCCGTCCCGGTGTCGCTGATCGGAACCTTTGTCTTCTTCCCTGCCTTCGGATTCAGCATCAACACGCTCTCTCTGTTCGGCCTCGTGCTCGCCATCGGCCTGGTTGTCGACGATGCGATCGTCGTCGTGGAGGCCGTCCAACGCCACATAGACGATGGATTGTCGCCAAAAGATGCGGCCCGCAAAGCGATGGAGGAGATCTCCGGACCGGTGGTCGGCATCGCGTTGGTGCTCTCCGCCGTCTTCATTCCCACCGCGTTCATCCCAGGCATCACCGGGCGCCTGTATCAGCAGTTCGCCATCACAATCGCGATTTCGGTGGTCCTCTCCGCGTTCAACGCACTTTCGCTCAGCCCCGCGCTGGCGGCGCTGCTTCTCAGGCCGGGGTCCAAGGCGAAGAGAGGGCCTCTTGGAAAATTCTTCGACTGGTT
>JAFEFK010000175.1 GCA_018240625.1 Pseudomonadota bacterium | reverse complement strand
GCCCTTCAAGCGAACTTCTGAACTTAAACCGCACTAGAATTATAAGTTTGCTAGTGTCCTTTCGAATCCGAAGTTCGCTACGGACGTGCTGCATAATGAGGCGAACTTCGGATTCGGGACACTAGCCGGGAACGGAACCCGATTGCCCGTTACGGCTTATCCGTTCGTGCGTCGCGTCGACGCGACGACAAATCAGAGGACCGCCGCCATGAAAGCCATCGTCACACTGTTCGCAGTCGCCGGCCTCGCGCTTGCCGTTTCTTCGCCCGCGGATGCGAAAGGCTGCCTGAAGGGCGCCGTGGTCGGCGGTGTCGCCGGTCATTATGCCGGACATCATGGCGTCCTCGGCGCCGCCGCCGGCTGCATCTACGGCCGCCACCATGCCAAGGAGCAGGAGCGTGAGCGCAAACTGCAGCAGAGCAATGGAACGGCGAATTCGGCCACCGATCACGGCAAGATTTAAGGCCATCAACATTTTGCCGTGATAGCGCTGGCGTGAACGATGACGCGTCCAGTTGCGGCCTGCCACGGTGTCCGGCGCGACCGCAACACGTGCCGCCGCATCAGGTCCAGCGGTATGGCGCTTGATGGGTTCTCCTCTCCCGACACTCCGCCGGTTTCCGGCTACCTGTTCTCGCTATCCGAACCTCAGACTTGAAGGACCGCCGCCGGTTCGTGTTACAACACCAGGAGGCGCGCGGGCGTTGATGGGGGATGGCGATGGCGGCAAGGCAACCTTGGTACCGCGTTCTGTACATCCAGGTTCTGGTGGCAATCGCCATCGGCGTCGCGCTCGGTTACTTCTATCCAAGCGCCGGGAAGGCGATGAAGCCGCTCGGCGACGGCTTTATCTCGCTGATCAAGATGATGATCGCGCCGGTAATTTTCTGCACGGTCGTCCACGGCATCGCCTCGATTGGCGACATGCGCAAGGTCGGCCGGATCGGCGTCAAGACGCTGATCTATTTTGAACTGGTCTCGACGCTGGCGCTGGTCATTGGCTTTGTGGTCGCCGAGGTGCTGCATCCCGGCGCCGGCTTCAACATCGATCCGGCCGCGCTCGATCCGAAGTCGGTGGCGAGTTACGTCACCCGCGCCAAGGAAGAGAGCTTCGTCGGCCACCTGCTCGCGATCATCCCGAATTCGTATTTCGATTCGGTGGCCAGGGGCGACCTGCTGCAGGTCCTGCTGGTGGCTATTCTCAGCGGCTTCGCCATTGCCCATATGGGCGCGGCAGGCCAGAAGATTGCAGGCGCGATCGAACTCGCCGGCAAGATGTTCTTCCGCATCATCGGCATGATCGTGAAGGTCGCCCCGATCGGCGCATTCGGCGCGATGGCGTTTACCATCGGCTCGTTCGGTCTCGGCGCGCTGGTCAACCTCGGCTATCTCATCTTCACCTTTTACTTCGCCTCGCTGCTGTTTGTCCTGATCGTGCTTGGCGCGATCGCCCGCGTGTGCGGCTTCTCGATCCTGCGCTTCATCGCCTATATCAAGGATGAACTTCTGATCGTGCTCGGCACCAGTTCGTCGGAAACCGTGCTGCCGCGGATGATCACCAAGATGGAAGCGCTGGGCGCCTCGCGCTCCGTGGTCGGTCTGGTGATCCCGACCGGCTACAGTTTCAATCTCGATGGCACCAATATCTACATGACGCTCGCCACGCTATTTCTGGCGCAGGCCACCAACACGCATCTCACGTTTGCTCAGGAAGCGACCGTGCTGCTGGTGGCGATGCTGACCTCGAAGGGGGCGTCCGGAGTAACCGGCGCCGGTTTCGTCACACTGGCCGCGACCCTATCGATCATTCCCGACATTCCGATTCAAGCACTTGCCATCATTGTCGGCATCGACAAGTTCATGAGCGAGTGCCGGGCGCTGACCAATCTGATCGGTAACGGTGTCGCCACTGTCGTCATCAGCCGCTGGGAAGGCGAACTCGACAGAGACCAACTCCACGCGGCACTCGCGCACCCGGTCGATTTCGGCGAGGAAATGGAGCGCGTGCCGGCGTAAGCGTGCGCGGGCGACGTTCGCGATACCGTCCGCGACGATGCTCCATTTACGCGAAAGATCGCGTACTGGCCGACCGCGCCGTGAGAGTCGACCATCAATCGGATGCTGATGACGTCGGCACTCTTGCAGCGGCCGGGCGCTGATGCGAGAGACAACCGGTCATGCTTCCGCGGTCCGCCTGAGCTTATTCCATCGCCGGCCAACAATATTTTCCGTCCGGCGCAGCGGCATCCCTTCACAGCCGCTTTCGCGGCTCGTACTGTCGCCGAGTAAGGGCGGGATCAAGAAGCGCCCGGCAAGCTCGAGGAGGCGAACATGCGTTCAATCTATGTTGCCGCATTTGCTTTTTTTGCAGCGACGGCGCTCGCTGGCGCGCATACGCCGCAGCAGCCGCCCCATCAGTTATTCAGCGAGGGCGATCTTAAACTCGAAAGCGGCGAGTCTATCCGGGATTTTTCGATATCCTATGTGACGCATGGAACGCTGAACGCGGAAAAATCCAATGCCATCCTGATGGTGACGGCGATCTCGGGTAATCATCACCGGATCGATTTCATGATAGGTCCGGGTAAGGCGCTCGACACCGACAAGTACTTCATCATCTGCACCGATGCCATCGCCAACGGACTCACGACTTCGCCGAGCAACTCGAAGACGCAGCCGCACATGGCGTTTCCAAAATTTTCCATCCGCGACATGGTTGAATCCCAGTATCGGCTGCTGAGGGAAAAGTTCGGCATTACTCATGTGGTCGCGGTCGTGGGACCGTCCATGGGTGGCATGCAGACGTTGCAATGGGGTGTTAGTCATCCCGATTTTATGGACTCGCTGGTCGCGATGGTGCCGCTTGCCAAGACGCCAGGCTGGACGGTGGCGGTACTCGAGGCCTCGCGCAAGGCCATCATGAACGATCCGGCCTGGAAGAACGGCGACTATGATGCTCCACCCGAAAAGGGCGTGCGCCTGTGGCGCGACATTCTCAATCTGCTGGCCGCGCGAACCCCGGACATGTACAGCGCCCAATTCAAGAACGGCATGGATGTGCTGCCGTGGATGGAGCAGCAGGAAAATGCGGCCATGAAAGCGTTCGACGCCAACGACTGGATCTATCAGACCTGGGCCTATCAAGCGCACGACGTGGGCACGACGCCGGGCTTCAACGGCGATACCGCCAAGGCGCTGTCCTCCATCAAGGCGAACACGCTTATTTTCACCGGCACCAAGGATTTGCTGAATCCGGAGTTTGAGCCGATAGCGGCGAGCAAGTCGATTCCGCACGTCACGGTAAAGACGATCAGTCCGGGCACGGTGACGGGTCATGCCTCCGCCGGCGGCGGCTTTCCGGACGACGTCGCGTTCCTGAACAGGGAAACCTCGGCGTTTCTGAGCGGTATCGGTAAGCCCTAATCCGGTTTCGCCCATCCGGCGCCGCCGCTTACGCCCGCTCAACGCGCCGCCTCCGCGATCATCTCGAACGATTTCAACCGCGTCGGGTGGTCGTAGATGTCTGAGACGACGATCAGTTCGTCGGCTCCGGTTTCCTTCGCCAGCGCGTTGATTCCGGCGCGAACGGTTTTCGGCGATCCGACGATGGAGCGGGCCAGCATCCGCATCGCCTGCATTTTTTCGGCCGGCGTCCAGTAGGTTTCGATGTCGTCGATCGGCGGTTGGCTCAGGCCGCGTGCGCCGCGGAACATGTTGGTGAAGGACATCTGCTGCGTGGTGGCGAGGCGCTTTGCTTCGGCGTCGGTCGCGGCCGCGATGATGTTGACGCCGACCATGGCATAGGGCTTGTCGAGCTGTTCGGACGGCTTGAACCGGGCGCGGTAGATCTGCAGCGCCGGCTGCAGTTCGTCGGGTGCGAAATGGGATGCGAACGCGTAAGGCAATCCCAGTTCGGCGGCGACCATCGCGCCGAAATGGCTCGAGCCGAGAATCCACAGGGGGACGTTGGTGCCGGCCGCGGGCACGGCCTGGATGCGCTGGGTCGGGCCGGCGGGCGCGAGGAACGCCTGCACCTCCAGCACGTCCTGCGGAAAATTGTCGGCGGCATCCGGCGTGCGCCGCAACGCGCGCAGCGTAAGCTGGTCGGTGCCCGGCGCGCGCCCCAATCCAAGATCGATACGGCCGGGAAACAGCCGCGCCAGCGTGCCGAACTGCTCGGCGATGACATAGGGCGCATGGTTCGGCAGCATGATGCCGCCGGCGCCGACGCGGATGGTTGTCGTCCCGGCGGCGATGTGGCCGATCACGACCGAGGTTGCCGCGCTCGCAATGCCGATCATGTTGTGATGCTCGGCCACCCAGATGCGGCGATAACCCCATGATTCCGCGTGG
The DNA here is from genome assembly GCA_018240625.1 of Pseudomonadota bacterium. GTDB lineage: Bacteria > Pseudomonadota > Alphaproteobacteria > Rhizobiales > Xanthobacteraceae > Nitrobacter. The sequence continues at coordinate 2,625 of JAFEFK010000175.1, read as the reverse complement.
GAAGCGAGATCGCGAGCGTTGTGGAGTGCGCCACGCGCGTCGGTTTCCTGCGTGACGCGCACGAGGTCGAGGATGGACAAAGGCGTCATGAGAATTCCCGGTGTAGGAAGAGGAGTGAGGAGTGAGGAGGGCAGGTCAGACCAGCATGCGGCAAGCAGGCGATCGTTGCGAAGTATCCACCTTATATGGAGACAAATCCGGTCATCGCCATGCCAGTAGCGTGTGAGAATTCATTCTGCCCGTCCGCCGAGCTGCTTCGCGAAAAACCGCAGCGCCTGCGCGATCACCTTCCCGGTGGCTTCCGCGTTCGCCTCGATGCGCTGATGCTTCCTGCTGGGATCGTCGAAGTTATGCCCGGCGCCGTCGTAGAACCGGATGGCGATATCGCCGCCGGCCTCGCGGCTCGTCTCGACCAGCTTGTCGCATCGCTTCGGCGAGACTTCTTCATCATCGAGACCCATGAACACACGCACACTCGCGTAGGGACGATAGCCCGCCTTGAAAGCATCCTTCAGCCCGCACGCCGGATACAGCGCGATGGCCGCGGTGAAACCTTTCATGTTGCCGGGTGGCCCCGGGCTGTCGGCCATCGCCGCCAGCGTCGCGCTGCCGCCGTTCGACCATCCCTGCAGACCCACATGCGCGCCATCGACGTCGGGCCGCGCCCGCAGAAATGTCAGCGCGCCGTAAGCATCGAGCGGCCGCACCGTGACTTCGTTCAGCGTCGCGGGGCGGCTGTCATAGCTGAAACGCGGAAAGCCGGCCGGATAGCCGCGCGGGCCGAAGCCGTCGACCATCAGTGCGATGTATCCGTGGTCAGCCCACAACTCGCCCCAGGCCTTGTGGCGGCGCGACAGCGTGGCGGCATCATAAACGCCGTTGGCCATGGACGAATAGGCGCCGGCACGGCCGTGCATCATCACGACAGCCGGAGCGCGGCCGGTCACATGTTGCGGTAGCGACAGATATCCCACCAGCGTGGTCTTGCCATCGGCGCTCGGAAACGTCACGCGCACCGGCGCACCTTGCGCATGCGAACGTGTTGCGCCTGCGGCCACGATCAGAAACGCCATGGCGAGCAGCGCGGTTGCTTTTGCCATGATCGTCTGCGCGCTCATCGTTGCCCTATCGCTTCTTCCATCCGCCGCGGTGGCCGGGCGCGCCGCCGGACGAACGCGGCGAGGGGGTCGTCGGGCGACCGCCGAACTCAGGCCCCGACTCGCGCGAATTGGTCGGCTGGAAAATCTTGCTCTCGGTGCCGGGCCCCATTTCGTCCAGCGTCGGCTTGCGCGGACGATTGCTCCCTCCCCCCTTGTGGGGGAGGGTTGGGGAGGGGGGTACTCTTTCATGCAGCGCACCGCGATGGCCCCCCACCCCCGACCCCTCCCCGCCGGAGGGGGGAGGGGAGTCGACGTCGTGCATGGGCTTGCGCGGCTTGGCCCGCCCCTCTGTGGGTTTCACTTCGTGCCACGACGCGATGCCCATCTCGTCGAGTGAGGGCTTGTGGACTTTCGAGGGCGATGAACCGCCCCGCTTGCCGAAACGGCTCGACGCCTTGCTCTGCGCCGCCAGCTTGTCCAGTTGCGCCGGCAGGTTGGCCGCATCGCCATACTTCTTCTTGCCGGCATAGCTGCCGGCCTTCGCCGCGACGCCGCGCTGCTTGATGGTGGGATCGTCCACTACCGCGAGCTCGGTAGCGCGCAGACGTTTGACCTCGTCGCGTAGCCGTGCGGCTTCCTCGAAATTCAGGTCGGCGGCGGCCTCGCGCATCCGCGTTTCCAGATCGGAGAGCACGGCCTCGAAATTGTGCCCGATGGCGACGGCATCGTCGGCCATGCCGCCGTCGCCGATCTCCACCAGCACATGATCGCGCTCGTACACGCTGTTCAAAATGTCGCCGATGGATTTCTTGATGCTCTCCGGCGTGATGCCGTGTTTGGTGTTGTACTCGACCTGCTTCTCGCGGCGGCGGTCGGTTTCCGCGATGGCGCGTTCCATCGAACCGGTGATCTGGTCGGCGTAGAGGATCACCTTGCCGTCGACATTGCGCGCGGCTCTGCCGATCGTCTGGATCAGCGAGGTCTCGCTGCGCAAAAAACCTTCCTTGTCGGCGTCGAGGATCGCGACCAGCGCGCATTCGGGAATGTCGAGACCTTCGCGCAGCAGGTTGATGCCGACCAGCGCATCGAACGCGCCAAGGCGCAAATCCCGGATGATCTCGATGCGCTCGATGGTGTCGATGTCCGAGTGCATGTAGCGCACGCGGATGCCCTGCTCGTGCAGGTATTCGGTGAGGTCCTCTGCCATCCGCTTGGTCAGCACGGTAATAAGGCTGCGGTAGCCGGCCTGCGCGGTGGCGCGCACCTCGCCGACGAGATCGTCCACTTGCGTGCGGGCAGGGCGGATGTTGACCGGCGGATCGATCAGACCGGTCGGGCGGATCACCTGTTCGACGAATACGCCGCCGCTCTCGTTCAGCTCCCACGCGCTCGGCGTGGCGGAGACCGCGATCGTCTGCGGCCGCATCATGTCCCATTCCTCGAACCGCAGTGGCCGGTTGTCCATGCAGGACGGCAGGCGGAAGCCGTATTCGGCCAGCGTCGCCTTGCGGCGGAAGTCGCCGCG
>JAFEFK010000174.1 GCA_018240625.1 Pseudomonadota bacterium | reverse complement strand
GAAAAAGGCGAACTCGCCCTTGGGATTGGTTCCGGGTTTTTTCGGCATGCGGGCTTGTCGGACAGGATGCGGCGCAAGTCAAAAGAAAAGTCAAAGCGAAAGTCGAAGAATAGCCGGATTTACGGTGCCTTTGACGCTGATCGGCGCGGCATGGCAGGATGGCAAAGGCGCTGAAAACAAGGACTTTTGAACATGCGAAGATTTGGTTTGGCCCTTTTGGTCGGCGCAGGATTGGCAGGCGGTTTGTTGTCCGGCGCGGCGCAGGCGGCCCAATGCGGCGGCGATTTCAATGGTTTTGTGGCGGCGATGTCGCGGGAAGCGGCGGCCGGCGGCATCTCACAAAGCGTGATCTCGCAGGCGCTCGGCGGCGTGCAGCAGGACCAGGCGGTTCTGAATTTCGATCGGCGCCAGCGCGGCACCTTCCGCAAGAGTTTTGAGCAGTATGTCGCGACCCGCGTCGGCGCCGGCCGCATCAAGGGCGGCCAGGCGATGCTGCAGCGGCACGCCGCGCTGCTGTCCCGGATCGAAAAGCAGTTCGGCGTGCCCCCGCAAATCCTGGTGGCGATCTGGGGACTGGAAACCGATTTCGGCAAGGGCGACATGGGCAAGCTGCCGGTGTTTCGCGTGCTCGCGACCATGGCGCATGATTGCCGGCGCACCGAACTGTTCCAGACCGAACTGCTGGCGGCGCTTAGAATCGTACAGCGCGGCGATCTCAGGCTGTCGGATATGATCGGCGCCTATGCGGGCGAGATCGGGCAAACCCAGTTTCTGCCGTCGTCCTATATCAAGTACGGCGTCGATTATGACGGCAACGGGCATGTCGACCTGCGCCATTCCGTGCCGGATGTGCTGGCCTCGACGGCGAACCTCTTGAGGACCAACGGCTGGAAGGCCGGCGCCGACTATCATCCGGGCTCGGCCAATTTCGACGCGATGCGCGAATGGAATCGCTCCGAAATCTATCGCCGGACCATCGGCTATTTCGCCGACAAGCTGGTGGGGCGGTAAGCAGTCGGGAGCGGGCGCGTCACCCTGAGGAGCCGCGAAGCGGCGTCTCGAAGGGCGACGGAAAAGAAGCGAGCAGGCTCAGCGCATCATGCTTTATTTTGGCGCGCCATTTTCTCGAACCGGCGCGCCAGTGGCGTCCAGTAGGTCGCGGGCCGTAGCCGCTGCAGGATGTCCATGAAGCGGGCGTCGTTACCGATCAGGATGCGCGGCTCGTTCTTCTCGATGCCGGTGATGATGCGCAGCGCGGCGGCCTTTGGTGTGGTTTTCGCGGAGGCGTCGAAGCGCTCGATCGATTGCACGCGGCGCGCATTGTCGGTGACACCCACGCCGGTGCGGGAGTTGCGCACGATGTTGGTCGACACGCCCCCGGGATGCACGACCGAGAGCCGCACGGGGCTTTTGGCCATTTGCAGCTCATGGCGCAGCGCTTCGGAAAATCCGCGCACCGCGAATTTCGCAGCCGCGTATGCCGTCTGGCCAGGCGGGGCGACGAGACCGAAAACGCTGGAGACGTTGACGATGTGCGCTTCCGGCTTCCGGGCAAGCTGCGGCAGGAACGCGCGGGTGGAGTGCACTACGCCCCAGAAATTGATGTTCATCAGCCAGTCCATCTGGGCCTGATCGACCTCGGCGAACTGGCCGAGCAGCGCCACGCCGGCGTTGTTGATGACGATGTTAAGTCCGGGATGGGCGGAGGCGGCGGCCTGTGCAAAGTCGGCGATGTCAGTTGGATCGGAGACATCGACGCGGTGCGTCGTCACCTTTTGCGAATAGTTTTTGGCGACTTCGGCGGCGGTTGACTGCAATCCGGCCTCATCGCGATCGGCCAAGGCAAGATCGCAGCCGCGCGCGGCCAATTCGAGCGCGAGCGCCCGGCCGATCCCGCTCGCAGCACCGGTTACGGCGGCGGCGGATCCACGGATTGCGGTCATGAAACCTCCAGATGGCAGAACGCCCGGAAACGACCTTCGCGGGCCAATCGTCACTTTATACGGAGAAGGTCATTGCCGCGCCAAGCGCATCCGTCGCGGCCTCCCGCTTTTCCCGTGCGACGAGCCGTGGTAGCGCTCTGCCATGACGTTGTCCTTCCTGCTGACCTCCCTGATCGTGGTCGCCGCGCCTGGCACCGGCGTGCTTTATACGCTGGCGGCGGCGCTGACCCGCGGCCGCAGGGCGAGCGTGGTGGCGGCATTCGGCTGTACCCTCGGCATCGTTCCCCACATTGCGGCAGCCCTGCTCGGGCTCGCCGCGGTGCTGCACACGAGCGCCGTGGCCTTTGCGACCTTGAAATGGCTTGGGGTGATCTATCTGCTCTATATGGCGTGGGAGGCGTTGCGCGAGACCGGTTCGCTGAATGTCGATCGGCAGGCCGACACACGCTCGACGTTGCGCATCGTCGTCACCGGAATTCTGGTCAACATTCTCAATCCAAAGCTGTCGATCTTCTTTCTGGCGTTTCTGCCGCAGTTCGTCTCGTCCACAGAAGCCCACCCCCTGACGCGTATGCTGGAGCTGAGCGCGGCTTTCATGGCCATGACATTCGCGGTGTTCGTGGTCTACGGACTGTTCGCGGCCGGTGTCCGCGACCGGGTCGTGACGCGCCCCCGTGTCATGACCTGGCTCCGGCGGCTGTTTGCCGGAGGATTCGCGGCGCTCGGTCTCAAACTGGCCTTTGCCGGTCGTTGAGGGTGCCCGCGTCGGATCTCGTCGAAATCAAAAAGCGGGCTATCGAGGCCCGCCGGATCGAATCTGTCTGAATTTTGCGAGGTGCTTCGACTGGAAGGCTCGGGCGAAGCGAACTCCACCCGAGCCCTTAAAAACTACTTCTTCTTCTTGGCTGCCTTCTTGGCCTTCTTCGCTGTCTTCTTCTTCGCTTTCTTAGCCATAACATCCTCTCAGGGTTAAATGGTGAAACGCGACTCCGAGGCATGCTCAGCGGAGGGCCAGCCTCGCAACAGCCTCAGATACCGATCCGAACAGATTCGCATGGCTCTGTCGTTGCGCTGTCACGTCTCGGTCATCCTGTTATCCACAGTTGTTGCATCTTCCGAGAGGTTCTAGCCCGCAAATCCCAGCGGGATCATCCACACGATAGCAAGTGCGATGTTTCCCGCTCGTGTCGAACACGTTGATCTCAGACTACGACTGACGCGCGCAGCATTGATCGGGAGATGCACGAAAGCCGCCGTTCTCGCAGCGAGCGATGCGGTCTCGATAGCAACGCCGAGCCGTGTAGGACTGGCTCTTACGCCGTTACAGCGCACCGCTTGATCGGAGGAAGCGGCAGGCCGAACTTTGCGGTTAACGGTTGGCAAAACGGAATGGCCAATATGGCTTGTATCGGGACAGATGGCCTCTGGGCCTGACCCTCGGGAACCGGTATTCATTATTTCAAAACCACCACGGGGATTGTTTGATTGCGGTGAGGTTCCGTTAAGTGTCGCGGCTGCACCCTGTCCCCATACGACGAGAAAAGTCGTGGGGGGTAAAACAGGGAGGCGGGGCGGCGTGCGCTCCGAACTCGCGATGCTGAACGTTCCGACACTGTGGGTTGTTTTCGTCGTCAACTTCCTGGCGCTGGGTTTGGTCTGGACCTACGTCATGAGAAGCTATCCGACGTTTCGCGCAGCCCGGTACTGGGCAGCCGGTGCTCATGCCGCAGCGTTCGGCGCGGCCGTTGCGATGTTGCGCGGTCCGCTCGATTCACTGATGCCGCTGTTGGTCGGGGGCGGCTTTGTGGTTTTTGCCTGCTGCCTGTGCGCGATGGGGATCAACCAATTCTATAAGCGTCCGGTGTCATGGCGTTCCACCGCCCTGATTACCGGCGGCACAGTCGCCGGGCTCGTCTTCTTTCTTTTCGTCTATGACAGCGTTCCGATGCGGGTTTTCGTCTACTCGTTCGGTCAGTCAATCGCCATGGCGACGACACTGCGACTCGTGTTGTCGCCGCAGGGCGAGCGGATTAATGCGGGCGCGCGGCTGTCCGGCATTGTCGCTCTTTTGCTGATCGGCGTGAACATGATCCGTTCCGCTTGCAGCTTTCTGCATATCGGCGGTGAAGTGTCGTTTGTCCAGTTCAATGCCTTCCAGGCGCTCCTGGTTCTGGTCCTGGTTTTCCTGTCGATGGCATGGAATTTCGGCTTCCTCGTCATGGCGATCGATCGGCTGCGCAACGAAGTCGCGGACCTCGCGCTGGTCGACGATCTTACGGGCGTGGCTAACCGGCGGCAGCTGCTGCGCCGCCTGGAACAGGCAT
>JAFEFK010000173.1 GCA_018240625.1 Pseudomonadota bacterium | reverse complement strand
GGAGTGGCGTTCATGAGCGTGGGAATGCTCGATCATTTCAATATTCGAACCCGCAAGCTCAGCGAGACGATACATTTCTATGAAGAGTTTCTCGGCCTGACCAACGGCGATCGGCCTAATTTCGCTTTTCCGGGCGCGTGGCTTTATAGCGAGGGAAAGCCGGTGGTGCATCTCGTCGATATTTCGCCGACGTCAGAGCAGCAGAAGCCGGATTCCGGCGTTGTCCATCACATCGCCTTCGCGAGCCGCGACTTCAAGGGCATGAAGCAACGCCTTCAATCAAAAGGATTCGCGTTTGAAGCTCGCGAAGTCCCGGGCGGAGACATCTGGCAAATCTTTGTTCGTGACCCGAACGGCGTGATGATCGAGCTCAACTACGAAGCCGCGGCTGAGCGAAATTGACCGCTCCCATCCTGATGGATTGGAATTCGATCCGTGTGCACCGGATCGTTGTTGGGCTGATCGCGGGTCTTTCGTTTGGGGTTTTGGCAATCGGTCTGGCGGCGCCGTCCGCCGCCAAGGATATTCTCGGAACGAAACCTGCTTTCGTCACGCGGCCGTTGTCGGATGTCCCGAACGCCGACGCGATCGGAACGCGGATCTGGGTGCCGGATATCGATGCAGGATTCGTTCCGCAGGGTCTGGCCTATGTTGGCGGTCAGTTAGTCCTGTCAGCCTACCGAAGCAGCGATCCGAAGCAGGGGCGGGGGTCATGCCGCCTGTTTTTCATCTCGCCGGCAACGGGCGCGGTGGCGCGGCGGCTCAATTTGCCCGCGACGTGCGGGCACGCGGGCGGTGTAGCTGCACTCGCCGACGGGCGCATCGTCGTGGCGGACACCCATTCGCTTTATGTCGTTTCCGGCGGGCTCGTCACCGCGACGGTTCAGCTTAAAGGAAAACTTCGCGGCTCTTTTGCCGATGGCGACGGACAGTCCGTCTGGATCGGTTCGTATGATCGCTCTGGCGGGACCTTATGGCGCATTCCACCCGCAGCGCTGAAGCAGGCCGAAATTGACGAAAGCGCGGCGACGAAATCCTTCCCCATACCGCCGCGCGTGCAGGGGCTGGCGTTCGACCGGAAGGGCGGGGCATGGCTTTCTGTTTCGGGTTTGAACGACGGTGCGCTGCTCCGCATGAACCCGGAAGACGGGCATGTTTTGACAACCTATGCCATGCCCGCCGGAATCGAGGATCTTGCCGTCGACACTCACGGCAAGATCTGGGCTGTATCCGAGTCCGGTTCGATCCGTTGGTCTGCGGGATCGACCAATTTCCCGCTGGTTTTTTTGATCGATCCGGCGCGGCTTCGTTGATCCATCAAGATGTTCGCCACTTCGTGACCACATCGATGTTGCCCGGGCTGTACCTGGTGTACATTTGGGCTTAAGCGGATTTGCGCCAACCCTCGGAGATTTGAATTGAGCGTAACACGGCAACAAGTTCTCGATTGTCTGGACAAAGTCGCGTCCCCACGCGGCGTAGGACTCACTCATGCCGACGTGCTGTCGGAAATCGCTGTCAACGGCGACAAGGTGTTTTTCTCGATCAATGTTGAAGCGTCAGAGGTCCGGGCTTGGGAGGGCGTCCGCGCCGAGGCCGAGGCCGCTGTACGTGCGATCCCCGGGGTATCCGTCGCGATGGTGGCGTTGACCGCCGAACGCAAGGCCGGGTCCGCTGCCACAAGTTCGCCTCAACGGCCCGCGCAAGGGATTCCGCCCGTTTCGGCGCATCGGCCGCGGCAGAATCCGGCATCCGGTTCGCCGATGGCGCGGCAGGCTGAGATTCCCGGAATTGCCGCGGTGATTGCGGTGGCGTCCGGCAAGGGTGGCGTCGGCAAATCGACCACGGCGCTCAATCTCGCGCTTGGCTTGCGCGATCTTGGCCTGCGCGTCGGTCTGCTCGACGCGGATATCTATGGACCGTCCGTGCCGAGGCTGACCGGTATTCGGGAGAAGCCGCAACTGAACGATGACAAGAAAATGATTCCGATCGAACGTTTTGGTCTCGCGATCATGTCGATCGGTTTTCTGGTCGAGGAAGACACCGCGATGATCTGGCGCGGTCCGATGGTGATGTCCGCGATCACGCAGATGCTGCGCGATGTCGCCTGGGGCAAACTTGACATTCTGGTGGTGGACATGCCGCCGGGGACAGGCGATGCGCAACT
>JAFEFK010000172.1 GCA_018240625.1 Pseudomonadota bacterium | reverse complement strand
GGCAGGCCATAGGGCGCCACGACGATATCGATGTCGTATCTTTCACCGGCTCGACTGAGGTCGGTGCTCATTTCCTTCGTTATTCCAGCGAGAGCAATCTCAAGCCGGTCGGCCTCGAGATGGGAGGCAAGAGCCCTTTTATCGTGCTGCGCGACGCCCCGATTGACGACAGGCTTGTGAGCAATGCGGTTTCCGCTGCCTTGTGGAACGGCGGCCAGAACTGCTCGGCCAACATGCGCCAGTTCGTGCACAATTCCCGCAAAAAGGAATACGTCGCTCGCATTCTCGAAAAGGTAAAAGCCATCCGCATGGGTGATCCGCTGGACGCCAGCACAGAGTTGGGGGCCATGGTCACGGAGGAACACCGCAAGCGTGTTCTCGGCTACGTCGCAAGCGGTAAGGAACAGGGAGCTCGCCTTATTTACGGCGGGATCGCTCCCCCCGAACTGGACGGCTTCTTTCTGCAGCCTGCCGTTTTCGAGGACATGCGCCATGACATGGTCATCGCGCGCGAAGAGATATTCGGTCCGGTTCTCGGGGTGATCTCATTCGATGATGAAGATGAAGCCCTGCGTATGGCGCGCGATACCCAATACGGCCTGCACGCTACGGTCTTTACGCGCGACATCGACCGTGCGCTGCATTTCGCCCGGAATCTGCCGTGCGGCACGATATCCATCAACCGGTTTTCCGAAGGCGATATCAAGACGCCATTTGGAGGGTACAGGCGGTCAGGCTCGCTCGCGCGGGACAACGGCACCGAGGCCATGCAGCAATATATGCAAACCAAGACTATCTGGATCAGCCAGAACTAAGATTGCGGTCATCAAGGTACGGCCAGCGGACTGGGCCTGCGATCGAGTGGCTGCTCCGCGCTTTTTGCGTCTATCAGGGCATGCGATGTCTGGCTCCTGGAATGCGTAGGCAAGCATCTTTGAGCAAATCACGACGTGACGTCAGAGTTACGCCGATGGTCCGGGAGGGCCTTATCCTTGCGCGCTCTACACGTCGGCGATGAACTCGCGGGCGACGTAGTCCGGCGCGCCGGACATACGAATCGACCGGCCATCACGATGCCGCATATTCGAAAAAATCAATGTCACATATTGCAAATATGAATTGGTCAATACTGCCGGATTTCTTACGATTGCGGCAGGGAGCAAACATATGGCGAAACCATACCAAAATCTGACCAAGATCGGATTTGGCGCAGGTGATGTCGTTTTCAAATCTGAGCGACAATTCCAGAAGGCGACAGGCGCATGAAGCGGCTGGAACTTACGCGCCGCCAAGTGCTCGTGGTTGCGGCGGCTGGCCTGTCAGGCACGATAGGTGCGCGGCAGGCCATCGCAGATGCGCCAAAACGCGGTGGAAAATTCGTTTACGTCAACCTTTATCCGAACAATCGGGTGGGAGATGACCGCACCGGGCGGCATCCGTATCATCTTTTGGACCTGAACACGCGTTCAATTTACAACGGACTGACGTGGGTTGACGAGCAACTCGAGGTTCAGCCGGAGTTGGCCACGCGTTGGGAAGCGAATCCCGATCAAACCGTCTGGGACGTTGATTTACGTGAAGGAGTCGTGTTCCACGACGGACGCGATATGACAGCCGACGACGTGGTCGCGTCTTATCAATTTCATCAGGCCAACACGTCCTTTGCAAAGCAGATCGTAAACATCGAAAAGACGGGAAAACTCCGGGTCAGATTTCATCTCGACGCCAGCAACAGCGAATTCCCATACATCATGGGCGAATATCAGCTCATGATCAT
>JAFEFK010000171.1 GCA_018240625.1 Pseudomonadota bacterium | reverse complement strand
CTCGCGGACTTCGTTCTGCGCGCGCTGCATGACGGCTACGGCGTGCGCAGCACTGGGAAATTGATTTTCAACGCGCCGTTCGCACCGGATACGCCGACGAGCTGCGTGCCGATGAGTTGAGCTTGAATATCTCAGTTTGAACGTGTGACGTAGTTTTGCCCGATATGCGATACATCGGCTACTCGTTTAGAAATCCGCCCATTTCTTGAGCGTGTCTTCTTACTAACTCGCTGAGTTGAGTATGAGTGCATGGATAAATTTTTTCCGGTTCATCCCTTTCGATAGGGCGATAAATATAGCCGAGCCCGATTTGCTCCATGAATATTCCGAGAACCGGCGCACCGCGTTCGGAACTGAGCGTTCTGTAGCTAAACATAGTCATACCGCTCGCGCGATTTGCTTGCTGTTGAATAGTTGGTCCGGGCGGATAGTGAGTTGTATCGAATCATTTCATCATCGCGTGACCGCCGTAGCAGTGGCCGAACGGCGAGCCGAGCAGTTCAACGAGAAAGCCCCCGATCCCGCTTTTGGCATACGCCACAGGTTCAAAGAGCAGGTGTTGTATCGCGCGGCGGAATGCGTCTTCTTCGGGTGTACTCACGCCATTCGGCGCATATCCGATCGGCATCGGAAGCGATTCTTCTATTTCAGCTAAGCGTCGTATTGGGTCCGGCGTTCCGATCCAATAGCGACTTGCGCCAGTCGATACGCAACCTTTGGCTATCTTAAAGAGGCGCGGAGTACTGGCTAGGTGAGATATTACAATGAATTCGCAATCAGATGAGTTGGTTGCGAGAAAATCGCATAAGTCTGCTAGGTTTTGACTTTTCAGAAAATCCTCGCGGACCTTTCTAACTACATCCAGCGCCGCACAAGCGTTGCCAGAATAGGAAACGGAAAGACTCCCGTTCAAGATCACTGACTTCAGTCGACCAGGAATAATGGTATTCCCGGTCGACTCATTGGAAATCATGGTGTCGGAGAACGCTAAGATTCGAGCACCAAATTGGGCTGCGATAACGAGCGTCATTTGTGAAATCACAACACCTTATTACTCTCTTTCACCTTCTTCGCGTCGAGATACACGCTTGAGCCCATTTCCTTGAACTTCTGGCTCATCTGTTTCATGCCGCGCTCGGCTTCATCCTTCGAGACGGCGCTGCGCGCCTCCTCAGGATGACGCGCGGCGCTGCTGGCCATGCCGTCCTCGATGGTGCCTTTCATGGTCATGCCGACGCCGGCGAGCGTGCCGCCCTCGGGATAGAGCGCGGCCTTCTCGTTGTCGCCAAGTGACGCCGCGTACTCCCGCACGTCGGCTGTGATCTTCATCGAGCAGAATTTTGGGCCGCACATCGAGCAGAAGTGCGCCACCTTGTGCGCGTCCTTCGGCAGCGTCTCGTCGTGATAGGCGACCGCCGTCTCCGGATCGAGGCCGAGGTTGAACTGGTCCTGCCAGCGGAAGTCGAAGCGCGCGCGGGACAGCGCATCGTCGCGCAGTTGCGCCGCCGGATGACCCTTGCCGAGATCGGCGGCGTGCGCCGCGATCTTGTAGGTGATGACGCCGACCTTGACGTCGTCGCGGTTGGGTAGGCCGAGATGCTCCTTCGGCGTCACGTAGCAGAGCATGGCGCAGCCGAACCAGCCGATCATCGCAGCGCCGATGCCCGAGGTGATGTGGTCGTAGCCCGGCGCGATGTCGGTGGTCAGCGGCCCCAGCGTATAGAACGGCGCTTCGCCGCATTCTTTGAGCTGTTTGTCCATGTTGATCTTGATCTTGTGCAGCGGCACATGGCCGGGGCCTTCGATCATCACCTGACAGCCCTTCTTCCACGCGATCTGCGTCAACTCGCCGAGCGTTTCCAGTTCGGCGAACTGCGCGCGGTCGTTGGCATCCGCGATCGAGCCGGGACGCAGGCCATCGCCGAGCGAGAATGAGACGTCATACTTGCGCATGAGGTCGCAGATCTCATCGAAGTGGGTGTAGAGGAAGCTTTCCTTGTGGTGGGCGAGGCACCACTTCGCCATGATCGAGCCGCCGCGCGAGACGATGCCGGTGACGCGGTTGGCGGTGAGGTGGATGTAGGGCAGGCGCACGCCGGCATGAATGGTGAAGTAGTCGACGCCCTGTTCGCACTGTTCGACCAGCGTGTCGCGATAGAGCTCCCACGTCAGCTTGACCGGATCGCCGTCGCACTTCTCCAGCGCCTGATAGATCGGAACGGTGCCGATCGGGATCGGCGCGTTGCGCAAAATCCATTCGCGCGTGGTGTGGATGTTGCGGCCGGTGGAGAGGTCCATCACGGTGTCGGCGCCCCAGCGGATCGCCCACACCATCTTGTCGACCTCTTCTTCGACCGACGACGTCACCGCGGAGTTGCCGATGTTGGCGTTGATCTTGGTCAGGAAATTGCGGCCGATGATCATCGGCTCAAGTTCGCCGTGGTTGATGTTGCAGGGGATGATGGCGCGGCCGCGGGCGATTTCGGAGCGCACGAATTCCGGCGTGATGAACAGCGGGACTTCGGCTCCGAACGATTCACCGTCGGCGCGGGCGGCCTCGGCGCGCTCCAGTTGCTGCTTGCGGCCGAGGTTCTCGCGCTCGGCGACGTAGATCATCTCCTTGGTGATGATGCCCGCGCGCGCGAATTCGAGTTGCGTGATCAGCGGCGCAAGGCCGGCTGCGACGCGTTCTGATTGCAGGCGATGGATGGCGTCGAGAGAATGGTCTCCCTCTCCCGCTTGCGGGGGAGGGTTGGGGAGGGGGCTCTTACCAACCACGCCCCCACCCGCCGCGCTCTGGCGCGCAAGTGCGCTGCCGAGCGCGTCGACCTCCCCCGCAAGCGGGAGAGGTGAAGAAAGAGCCCGCAGCGGCTTGTGGTGCGCGGTGAAGGCCTTTGCCGCGTGCGACGCGCCGACATTGCCGTTGTCTTCCGGTCTGATGTCGCGTCCTTCGTATTCCTCGACGCCGCCGCGCTCCTTCACCCATGCGATGCGCGCGCGAGCGAGACCGGCGTTGACGTCGATTACCACGCTGGGATCGGTATAGGGGCCCGAAGTGTCGTACACCGGCAGGTTGGGCTCCTTTGCTTCCGGCGACAGGATGATCTCGCGCAGGGGCACGCGCAGATCGGGCGCGCTTTCGGGCGTGGCGAAGATCTTGCGCGAGGCGGGCAGCGGGCCGGTAGTGACGGCGGGACGGGTGGTGTCCGGATTGGAACGGATGTTCATGGCGTTTCTCCTGCGAGTTCTATTTGTCAATGTTGTCGGCGAAGAAATTTCCCCCACCCGCTGCGCTTTGGCGCGCGTGCGCCAAGCGCATCGACCTCCCCCGCAAGCGGGAGAGGTGAAGAAAGAACGCGGCGCGCTCCCTCTCCCGCTCGCGGGGGAGGGTTGGGGAGGGGGCGCTGCTTGTTCTCATCATCATGCGGCCTCCGTATCCAGCGCGAGCCACGCCTTCACCCGCGCGTCGGGATCGGCGTTTTGCATCACGTCGCTGACGACGGCGATGGAGTCCGCGCCGGCCGCGAAAATCTCCGCGGCCTGCTCGAACCTGATGCCGCCGATCGCCACCAGCGGAATGCTGCCGATCCGTTTTTTCCACTCGGTGATCTTGGGAATGCCCTGTGGCGCGAACCGCATCGATTTCAGCGTGGTCGGAAAAATCGGCCCCAGCGCGACGTAGTCGGGCTTTGCAGACAGCGCGGTGTCGAGTTCGGCATCGTCGTGCGTTGAAAGCCCGAGCGTCAATCCGGCGTTGCGGATTTCAGTGAGGTCCGCGGTGGCCAGATCCTCCTGGCCGAGATGCAAGTGCTTTGCGCCCGCGACGATGGCCGCGCGCCAGTAGTCGTTGACCACGAGTTTTGTCGGCGTGCCCTTGACGATCTCCAGCGCGTCGGTGACGAGCTGCAGCGCCTCGCCGTCGTTGAGGTCTTTGGCACGCAACTGGATGGTGCCGACGCCGAGCGCGGTCAGCCGGCGGACCCAGTCGAGCGTATCGACGACAGGATAAAAGCGATCAGGATACGCGTTGCGATCAGGATACGGCATGCCAGAACGGTGTCCCAACGACAGGGGTTGACGGGGAAGCGAAGTCGCGCGCGTCCATCAGGCCCGCCTCGAAGGCGGTGCGGCCCGCCTCGACGGCGAGTTTGAACGCGCCGGCCATGGCGACGGGATTTTCCGCTTTTGCCACGGCGGTATTGAGCAGCACGGCGTCGTAGCCGAGTTCGAGCGCTTCAGCGGCGTGGCTGGGCGCACCGATGCCGGCATCGACCACGAGCGCGATATCCGGCAGCCGCGCGCGCAGCAGTTTGAGCGCGTCGCGATTGGTAATGCCTTTCGCACTTCCAATGGGCGCGGCCCACGGCATCACGACCTTGCAGCCGGCCTCGACCAGCCGCAGCGCAACGCTGAGGTCTTCGGTGCAATAGGGAAACACCTCAAAACCGTCCTTGATCAGGATGGACGCGGCTTCGACGAGGCCCACCACATCCGGCTGCAGCGTATCGTTGTCGGCGATCACTTCGAGCTTGATCCAGGAGGTGCCGAACAGTTCGCGCGCGAGTTTCGCCGTGGTCACGGCCTCGCGCACGCTCCTGCAACCGGCGGTGTTGGGCAGCACCGTGACGTCGAGCTCGCGGATCAGCGACCAGAACGCGTCGCCGGTCTTCCCGCCAGCGGTCTCCCGCCGCAGCGACACCGTGACGATCTGGCTTCCGGCGGCGCGGATGGAATCCTGCATGATCCTGGGGGACGGATACAGCGCCGTGCCGATCAGCAGGCGGGAGGAAAATTCACGATCGTAGAATTTCAGCATTCTGCGAATGTCCTTTCATTGCGAAAGGTAGTTGCCCCCACCCGCCGCGCTTCGCGCGACTCCCTCCCCCGCAAGCGGGAGAGGGAAAGAAAGATCGAGGCGCGCTCCCTCTCCCGCTTGCGGGGGAGGGTTGGGGTGGGGGCGCTGTTGTTTGCGGTAATGAAATTTATCATCCTCATCCTCCCTGCCGGGGCGTGATGATCTCGATCTCGTCGCCGGCCTTCAGCGGCGTTTGCGCCCAGCGGCTCTTCGGCAGCACGTCGAAATTCACGGCAATCGCGAAATGCGTGCCCTCATAGTCGAGCTCGGCGAGCAGCGCGTCCACGGTGCCGGACGCGATCTCCCGGTGTTCGCCATTGACGGTCACTTGCATCGGTTCACCTGCATTGCATCACCTCGTTGTCGATCTCGCCGCGCGTGACGTAGCCGAGCGTGAGTTCGGCGAGCGCGGGCGCCAGCAGGAAGCCATGACGGTAAAGTCCGTTGACGGCGATATGATCCTTGTCGATCGCAATGCGCGGCAGATTGTCGGGGAACGCGGGGCGTAAACCGGAACCGATTTCGACAATCCGCGCCTCGCCAAAAGCAGGATGCACCGCGTATGCCGCGCTAAGCAGCTCGAGCGCCGATCGTACGCTGACGCCACTATCCTCGCGCTCGATCGAGGTGGCACCGATCATGATCTGGTTGTCGTCGCGCGGAATGATGTAGAGCGGCCAGCGGGGATGCATCAGCCGTACCGGGCGCGACAGCCCGATCTCAGAGGTCTCGACGATGATCTCCTCGCCCTTGACGCCACGCAGATCGGGGAATGTGTCGCGTGCGGCGAGGCCGCGGCAATCGATCGCGATGCCATCGATATCGCGCGCGTCAGGCGCGCTGCCGAATGCGATGGCGCCACCGGCCGCGCGAATGCGTGCATGCAACTCGGGCAAGACGCGGCGCGGCTCCACGTGGCCTTCATCGGCGAAGAACAGCGCTTCGCGAAAACGGCCGTCGAGCGATGGTTCGAGATCGCGCACCTCGTCGCCCTGAATTCGCCGATGCCCCGACGTCATGCGCGCAAAACGTTCGAAGTCGCTGCGGTCGCGGGGATGCGCCACCACCAGCGAGCCGTTGAACGGCGCATCGGGCACGTGCTCGCGCCACAGATCGAGCGAACGGAGGCCGAGGCGGGTGATCACCGGCTCGGAGCCGTCCTGCTCGCAATAGGGCGCCAGCATGCCGCCGGCCCAGTGGCTGGTCGCCTGCGTCATCGCTTCGCCGTCGCGCTCGTGCAGGGTGACGGCGTGGCCGGCTTTCGCGAACAGCAACGCCTGCCACGCGCCGGCGATGCCTGCACCGATCACCGCAACGGGAGATTCCCCGCGCATCTTTTGCGAACTCTGTAACATCCCTGTCCCTTCGCCGGCATGACCCGGATCAGGTTCAAAGGGTCACCGCGATTCTGCGGTATCTCAGCTCCCTGCCGGAGCTCCCCTCGGAACGCCCCTAATCTAGGCTGATAGGCGGGAGTGTCAACGCGGCCATACCGATTTCAACCGCTGAAGTTCCAAAATGCGGGGCGAACCGGGAACCCGCCATGCCCTTTACCTGAAATTATGGCCTTGTTTGCAAGACTTCCGCTGAAGCCGCGGATGCGGTGGGCGGATTGTCGCATATGAGCATTGCAGAGACCGACGGCAGGATTGTCAGGCGCAGCCACCTCGTGCGCTTTCCTGCGTGGCTGTGGGTTGGCGTTGGCACCTATCTGCTGCTGATGCTGAGCGCCAACGATCTGCTCAACGATGGCGACACGCTCTGGCAGATCAAGGTCGGCCAGCGCATTCTGGACACGCTCACGTTGCCCTACGCCGATATCTATTCTTTCACCCGCGCGGGAGCGCCGTGGATTTCAAGCTCGTGGCTCGCACAGATCCTCTTCGCGAAAGCCTATGAGATCGGAGCCTGGAACGGCGTGGTCGTTCTGTCGGCGGCCGCGATCGCGGTATCCTTTGCGTTGTTCGTTCATCTGCTCGGCCGCCGGTGGCCGGCAACCTATTGCGCAGGCGTCGCATGCATCGCGTTTGCGCTCTCGGCGCAGCATTTCCTTGCGCGGCCCCACGTGCTGGCCATGCCGGTCATGGTGGCGTGGATCGGCGGTCTGATTGCGGCATCCGATCGTCGCCTGCCACCGTCCTTCTGGTTGCTGCCGCTGATGGTGCTGTGGGTCAATCTCCACGGCAGTTTCGTGTTTGGCCTCGCGCTTGTCGCGCCGATCGCGCTCGACGCGCTGTGGAACGCCGATGCCGCGCAACGCCGCATGCTTGCGCTGCGCTGGATCGCGTTCGGCGTCTGCGCGGTGGCGGCAGCTTGGGTGACGCCCTACGGCTGGCGATCACTGGCAGCGGCGAAAGCCATTCTCGGTCTCGGCGCGATGCTACCG
>JAFEFK010000170.1 GCA_018240625.1 Pseudomonadota bacterium | reverse complement strand
TTTGAGAACGCCGCTGGATCTTCTCGCCGACGACGATAGTCGGTCGAACAGCGATCGGCGATCGAACGCTTGCAGCGTCGAGATCACGACTCCCGCGACGCAATTTCCTGGCGTCCTCCGAGATAGGCCGCCTTCACCTCTTCATTGGCCGCAAGGGCGCGGGCATCGCCCTCCAGCACCAAACGTCCCGTTTCAAGAACATAACCGCGATCGGCAACCGACAACGCCATATTCGCATTCTGTTCGACGAGCAGAATCGTCGCGCCGCGTTTGCGAATTTCCTCGATAGCCGCAAATACCTTCTGAATGATCAGGGGCGCCAGTCCGAGCGACGGCTCATCCAGCAGAAGAAGGCGCGGCCGCGCCATCAGCCCTCGCGCAAGCGCCACCATCTGCAGCTGCCCGCCGGAGAGCTGCCATGCAAGCGTGGTGGCGAAGGAGCGGATGTCGGGAAACAACTCGAACATCCCGTCCGCTTCGGCCTCCAGTGCGCGCCTTCCTGGTCGTTTGCGGTTGCAGGCGCCCAGCATGATATTTTCGCGCACGGTCAGGCCTGGAAAAATGCGGCGGCCTTCCGGCAC
Source organism: Pseudomonadota bacterium (assembly GCA_018240625.1). GTDB lineage: Bacteria > Pseudomonadota > Alphaproteobacteria > Rhizobiales > Xanthobacteraceae > Nitrobacter. The sequence goes on along the minus strand of JAFEFK010000170.1, from coordinate 2,354 downwards.
ATGCGCGATCCCGATCCGCGCAATCTCCTCCGGGCTTTTGCCACGAATACTCTGTCCGTCGAACAGCGCGTCACCCGTGTCGAGAGACAGCAGTCCCGATATGGAGCGGAGCGTCGTCGTCTTGCCCGCGCCGTTCGAGCCGAGGAGAGCGACAATTTCTCCGCGGCCAACAGACAGCGATACCTGCCGGAGCGCTTCCACGCGTCCGTGCGAGACGCTGACGTTGACGAGTTCGAGCAGCGGCTTAGGCGGCGACATGTTGGCGCGGCTCTCCGAGATAGGCGCTCACCACTGCCGGATCGCGCAGGACGTGCGCCGGGCGCCCGTCGCTGATGCGCTGCCCGAAATTCAGCACGGTGATGTTGTCGGCGACCTGCTCAATCAGAGACATGTCGTGCTCGATGATCAGGATGGTCAGCCCAAGAGCTTTCATTCGGCGCAGCAGTTCGACGAGTTGCTGCTTTTCAGTCGAATTCAGGCCTGCTGCCGGCTCGTCGAGCAAGAGAAGCTGCGGATTGGCGGCCAGAGCGCGGGCAATTTCTATCTTTCGCTGATGTCCGTAAGGCAGGCCGGTGACGATATCGTCGGCTCGATCGAGTAGTCCGACGAAATCAAGTGCTGTCAGTGCTCGCGCCCCGATATCGCCATGGTCGGCGTCGAGGTCGGCGCCGGGACGTTGAGCTCCGGTCATCACATTTTCAAGGCAACTCATCGAAGAGAAAAGACGAATGTTTTGAAAGGTGCGCGCGATGCCCCGCGATGCCAATGCGTGAGGCGCCAACGCGGTCACGTCGTCGGACTCGAACATGACGGTGCCGGAGGTCGGCTTGTAGAGACCGCTCAGTACGTTGACGAAGGTGGTTTTTCCCGAGCCGTTCGGCCCGATAAGCGCATGAATGGTGTTCGATCGGACCGCCAGATCCACGCGATCGAGGGCCTTCAGGCCACCAAAATGCTTCGACAGATCGGTTACTTCAAGAACGACGTCTTTTCGCGCGGCCGGGCTGATATGGAGCGCGCCGGGACGGCGGGACCGGGTTGCCGCTGCCTCCTTCCTCTGCAGCAGGGAAAGATAGCCCCAGATGCCATCCGGCATGAAGATCATGATGAGCACGACGGCGGCACCGTAGATGGCGAGGTAGATTTCCTTCAGAAACCGCAACGCTTCCGGCAGCAGAATGAGCAGAGATGCGCCGAGCGCCGTTCCGATCGCGGATTTGACGCCCCCGAGCAGCGCCATGGTCAGAAACACGATCGACTCGGCCAGACTGAACTGATCGGGACTGATATAGGCAAAGCCGCTTGCAAAAAGTGCCCCACCGAGCCCGGCCAGCGCGGAGCTGATGGTGAACGCGACGACCTTCACGTAATGGGCATTGATCCCCGTGACGGAAGCCGCAAGTTCGTTATCCCGCACCGCAGCCATTTGCCGGCCTAGCCGCGTCCGGCGCAGACGCCAGACGAAAAGCAACACGAGCGAGAGTACCACGAGGCAGAAGGCCAAATAGTGTGCGTTGTTGGAAAACGTAAAGCCAAAAACATGTGGACGCGGGATGCCCGAGACGCCATCGGGACCGCGCGTGACCTCGATCCAGTTCGTTAGCACGAGTGTGAAAATTTGCTGAAAGGTAATCGTGATCATTGCAAGGTAATGGCCGCCGAGCCGCACTGAGGTGAGACCCAGCGCCGCACCGGCAACGCCCGCCGCGGCCACGGCGAACGCCAGCGCGACCCAGAAATTCAATCCGTAGTCCAGGATCCCGAGCGCAAGGCAGTACGCGCCTATGCCGAAGAAGGCCGCTTGGGCGAGCGTAATCTGCCCAGCATAGCCCAGCACCACCGTCAGTCCGACAACGGCAACCGTATAGGTCGCCGCTTGCATGACGATACCGGTGACGTATGGATTGAAAGGCACCGCGAGAACGACCGCAGCAGCGGCGACACCCGCGGCAATGAAAAGGAGCGAAGGCGGAATGCGCAATACGGTCGGAAACATGCGCGGCATCAGGACATCCTCACGCCTTCTCGGCAATTTTTTCGCCGAATAGTCCCTGCGGTCGCACCATCAGAAATGCGAAGAGGACGATAAAAGCGAACGCATCCTTGTAGGGCACCGAGATATACGCAGCGCAGAGGCTTTCGACGATGCCGAGGCCGATACCGCCGACCACCGCCCCACGGATATCGCCGAAGCCGCCGACAATCGTTGCCGCAAACGCCTTGAGAGCGATGGCGGTCCCCATCGGTATCGAGAAATACATGATCGGGCCGACCAACACGCCCGCGACCCCACCCAAAACCGCGCTGTAGACGAAGGTCAGCATAATCATCCAGCGCACGGGAATACCGAGCAA
>JAFEFK010000016.1 GCA_018240625.1 Pseudomonadota bacterium | reverse complement strand
GTGCGACTGAACCTCGCACTGAATCATTCGGAAGTTACCGGTCCGCTCCCCGGCAAAGTCCAGTATCGCGTCGATGGTCAACGCGAGCATCGAACCTTTGACCAGATCGCTGCTCTGGCTCCGGAACATCGATTGTGTCTCCGGATGCGCATGGAATAGGCGCCGATAGACGAGGGGTGTGAGGTCCTCGCATCGCTGCGCGGCCAGTTCAAAACTTTGATGAATGAAATTGGTCAGACCGACGTCCCTCGCATGATTTACCGGGTAGATTAGCCGTTCTGATTTTGAAAAAAAAAGAGCAGGGCCACAGCCCCGCTCTGAAAATTGTGTCGACCCTATTATCCCCAAAAGTCAGATTTATCGTTGCTTGATGGGGCGGCGCTGCTTATGCGCGCCAGGGCTCCTCCCGAGACTTGGACCACCAGACTATTACCCTGCGGGTAGTCTGAGCCCGCAGTCGTAGCCGATCTTTCTCCGTCTGTCACCATTTTCAGCAACGAATGTTCAAATTTCGAGCATTTCCCGAAATGAATGGTCACCCTGCATTTTTGCTTCAATAAGCGCCGAAATAGACCTCATTCCCGAAAAATGGGCCATGACCGTATTCGGACAGACTCCGGGTTTGCTGACCCGTGGAGATCGAACGCGTTCGCCGAAGCCTTTGGCGCGAGAGCGGCGGGAACCTCTTCTCGACTCCCGACTCTGAGCATGATAGGTGCCAAACGGATGGGGACAGTCGTCATGCGCTGGCGAATGAGGAAATTTCTTCCGATCGTCCTGCTCGCGATTTTGGTGCAGATATTTGCGCCAATTGGCGCCAGCTGGGCGACCAGCGCTGCGCTATCTGACCCATTGGGCGTATCTGCGATTTGCTCCACGCCGTCGAAAGGCGGCTCCGGTCAAACCGACCCATCCGGTCAGCATTCCGAATGTTGCGTGCTTTGTTGCCTGGGGCAGGCCGCAAGCGTGCCCCTCGATACCCCGCTTGCGACCGTTGCCAAGCCCG
>JAFEFK010000169.1 GCA_018240625.1 Pseudomonadota bacterium | reverse complement strand
TACGGCCGGAAGCCAATTGTCGCCAAGCTGCCGGCATGCATCCGCAGGAGGTGATCATGGCTGAATATAAGTCCGCCAACAACGCATCCATTGTGCTGGCAACTATTGGCAAGCTGATACCCGATATTGAAGTGCTCTATAAAGACATTCACGCCCATCCCGAATTGTCGATGCAGGAGATGCGAACGGCGGGCATTGCCGCCGACAGACTCAAAAAGGCCGGCTACGAGGTGACGACTGGGATGGGCGAGACGGGTATGGTTGGGCTGCCGGCGCGCGCTCTTCTCGATGGTCGGCGCGGCGACTGCCCTGTTCAGCACTCAATCGCGCCCGGCGCTCGCCTCTCCTGACCGCGCACGGCATTTGTGGCAAGCACCGAGGCGGAGTACAGCGCAGCGCCTCCAGCAAAGTAGTGCAGGCGGCGCTCTCGATATCGGGGCGGAATGGTGTGCATTCTGCCACACGATCGACCGCGAAATCCTTTCACATCCATCAATCCAGCAGTTGACGCAGCGGATCGCGCTAGTAAAAATCGACGTTACCGCCATGGATCACGGCAATAAGCTGTTACTTCAGCATCTGCGTGCTGACGGCCCACCCACGCTGTTCGTGGTCGAGACTGCAACCGGACGCGAATACCCCGGTACACGGTCGGTGGGCGCGTTTGAGGTTGTCGATCTGATCCGGCGACTTAGTTGCTCAGGCAATGAAGATCAGGACCGCTCCAAGGGTCGCGCAGGCAGCAACAAGCGTCGCGGCTGTAATGGTCACTGCCGCTCCTATGTTACCAACGCACCATTCGTCGCGACGACGGCGCGCGTAGGTCGTGGCGCCCCGGCGCCCGACGACGTATCCGCACGCGGCGAAGATAGCGGCGGTCGCGATTCCGAATACCCATCGGTCATGGTGTGCGGCAACCGTCAGCGTTAGCGCGCCGAGCGTCGCGTACACTATGCCAGTACGCATCCATGCGAGCGCCGTGCGCTCACTCGCAACTCCCGGATCGTCAGCCCGCAATCGCATCAAGCACAATCGACAGCATGATGGCGGCACCGAGGACACCGATACCGACGACGAGAACGACAGCCGTCTGCGCCGTCGGCAACGGTGCGCCAGCACGCAGCGCGCGCTGGATGGTTAGCCAGCGTCGTAGACTGACAATCGCCAGTGCGGCACCGAGGACGACCGGCGTCACCGACGCCATGAGCCGTGCTGCAGTCGACGAGAAATCAATGAGTTGATTTGCCGCGAGTCCGCCGCCGATGAGTGCGAGCGACGTGCGGTTCCAGGCTAGGAGCGTGCGCTCATTGGCTAAGGTAAAACGAGGGTCGGGCTCGGTGCCAGTCACAGGATCCAGGGTGAGAGCCTCGCAGCACTCGCCGACCGTTTTCCGACCAGTGAGACGATGGCTGATCCGTGATGGAAACTCTGAGACCTCGTCGACAGCGGCGGGCCCCTCAATCGAGATCATTGATCCTCCTCATTCGGGAATAGCTAAAAACGAATATCACGCACCGGTCGCGCCTATCCAGCACGGCCGGTGCGCGCTGCTCTGCCAGCCGAAATATTAGGGTTAAAGTCAAATATCCCTCGGAGACATCCAAAAACCGTTCCCCTGACAGT
>JAFEFK010000168.1 GCA_018240625.1 Pseudomonadota bacterium | reverse complement strand
GGATTTCTCGATCAGGTCCCGCAAGGCGCCTGAGCATCGGAGACAGGCGGGCTGCCCGGGACACTTGGGCAGCCTGTCTTCATGGCCGCCGATTTATAATGAATCGCATTTTCCCGGGAACCTCACTGACTTTGCTGCATCCAACGGTCGAACGGCGGAGTAACCTGAGATCGGGAGTACGTGCTTTGCAACAGGGACAAGCCCGGCTGGTGACCAGCCCCGCAAGCGGCGACGCGGAGCTGGTTCGCCGCGCGCGCATCCGCGACGAAGCGGCCATTCGCGCTATCATGCAGGCGCACAACCGCAAACTGTACCGGATCGCCCGCGGCATTCTGCGCAACGACGGCGAAGCCGAGGATGTCGTGCAGGAAACCTACGTTCGCGCCTTCACCCACCTCGACAGCTTTCGCGGCGATTCGAGCCTTGCGACCTGGTTGTCGCGCATTGCGATGAACGAGGCGCTTGGCCGCTTGCGGCGCCAGCGCCCGAGCGTCGACTGGACGACGCTGGAGCCGGGTGTGCTTAACGCCCAGATTATCCAGTTTCCCGTTTCAGCCACCCCTGATGATCCCGAAAAATCCATGGCCCAGCGCGAAATACAGCACGTTGTCGAGCAGGCGATCGACGAACTGCCCGAGGCATTCCGCATCGTCTTCATCACCCGCGTGAGCGAGGGGAGGAAGGTCGAGGAAACAGCGGGGATTCTGGACCTCAAGCCGGAAACCGTGAAAACGCGGCTGCACCGCGCCCGCACGATGTTGCGCACCAATGTCGAGAATAAAATCGGTCCGGTCGTGATGGAGGCCTTCCCCTTCGCTGGCAAACGCTGCGAGCGCCTGACCAACGCGGTTATCGCGCGACTCGGCCTTACAATATAATCGGGAACCTGTTCGGCTCCCCTGCATCCAACCCTGTGTGTTCATCAATAGCGCGCGGCAATGCCGGCGTTCACAGGGAGTGTCATCATGTTTGTTCGATTGAGCGCGGCGATCGCCGCAGCAGCGCTGCTGAGCGGCAGCGCCCTTGCGCAAGGCGCGAAACCCACTGATCCGCAGATCGCCCATATCGCTTATACCGCCGGCGTCATCGATGTCACCGCGGCGAAGCAGGCGCTGAAGAAATCCAGGAACAAGGACGTGAAGGCCTTCGCCACCGATATGGTGCGCGACCATGAAGCCGTGAACAAGCAGGCGCTGGCGCTGGTCAAGAAGCTCAAGGTGACGCCCGAAGACAACGATACCAGCCGCTCGCTATCCAAGAACGCCGCCGCCAAACTGACAGAACTCTCGAAGCTAAAGGGCGCCGCGTTCGACAAGGCCTATGTCGACAACGAAGTCGCCTATCACAAGGCGGTCGACAGCGCGCTCGAGACCCTTCTGATCCCGTCGGCCAGCAACGCGGAGCTGAAGAGCCTGCTGCAAACCGGGCTCAAGATTTTCCAGGGTCACGAGCAGCATGCCGAGCATGTCGCTTCCGAGCTGAAATAGGGAGCGTGCCATGAAGCCGGGCGGATATTTCTCGATCGTTGCAGCCTCGATATCAGCTTTGGGAATAACCGTTCCGGCCCATGCGGCGGCGATCCAGATCTCGATGCAGAACCTAGTCTTTGCACCGGCCGAGGTGACAGCCAAAATCGGCGACACCATTGAGTGGGTCAACAAGGACGTTTTCGCGCACACCGCGACGGCGAAAAACGGCGAATGGGATGTGATGCTGCCGCCGAAAAAGACGGTTACGCTGGTGCTGAAGAAGGCTGGTGCGATCGACTATTATTGCCGCTTTCACCCCAACATGAAGGCCAGGCTGACCATCACACCCTGACCGGCGCGATCGTCACCGCTTGCGGAACGGCAGCGCGGGGCCTTCGAGCTTGCGCAGGCCCGGTTCGCGACGCTCCAGCCACCAGCCGTATTGTTCGGGCCAGCCCTCGAACGTCGCGCCTGTCTGCACCCCGAGCGCCATTCGGGCATGCAGCGGCCAGTTCGGATCGAACAGCGCTTCGCGTCCGATCGCGATCAGGTCGGCGCTGCCTTGCGCCAGCACATCCTCCGCCTGCTGCGGGTGCAGGATAAGACCGACCGCCATGGTCGCGATGTCGGCCTCGCGGCGGATCTGCTGCGCGAACGGCACCTGAAAGCCATAACCGCGCGGAACCCGTGCTGCCGTCGCTGAGCCCATCAACCCGCCGGAGGTGCAGTCGATAATATCGGCGCCGCGCGCCTTGGCTTCCCTGGCAAAGGCCACGGAGTCCGCAAGCTCGATGCCGCCATCGATGCCGTCGACCGAGGAAATTCGCACCGACAGCGGCAGGTGGTCCGGCCACGCCGCGCGCACGGTGTCCAGTATCTCCAGCGGATAGCGCATCCGCGCCGCGCGGTCGCCGCCATAGCCATCGGTGCGGCGATTGGACAGCGGAGAGAGAAATTCGTGCAGCAGATAACCGTGCGCACAATGCAGTTCGAGGAATTCATAGCCAGCCTCGACCGCGCGCAGCGTCGCAAGCCGCCACTGCTCGCGCAACTCCTTCAACTCGGTTTCGCTGAGCTCATGCGGCATCAGCCAGCCATCATCCATCGGGATCGCACTCGGCGCCACGACCTGCCATGGCAGGTCGCCGCGCGCACGATCCGCATCATCGAGCGCGGCATTGCCGAACCATGGCCGCTGCATGCTGGCCTTGCGTCCGGCGTGAGCGAGCTGAATCGCCGGCACGGCACCGTTGTCCTTGATGACGGTGGCGATCCGCTTCAGCGGCGCGATCTGGCCGTCGTGCCATAGACCGAGATCGCCGTGGGTGATGCGGCCTTCCGCCGTGACGGCCGTGGCCTCGGCCATGACAGCGCCCGCGCCGCCCTGCGCGAACTTGCCGAGATGCACCAGGTGCCAGTCATTGGCCATGCCGTCGATTGCGGAATACTGACACATCGGCGAAATCACGATGCGGTTCTTCAGCGTGATGCCACCAAAGGTTTTGGGCTGGAACAGATGAGGTTGCGACATCCGGGACCTTTCGAAGCGGGCGGCGATCAGGACAATTGCGCGCGCCGCAACGCCATCGCCAGACAGATGGCGACGCCGGCTTGCCAGACGGGATAGAGTGTCGACAGCAGATCGAGATTGAGTGCGTTGTCCAACGCCAGCAGCGCGCCGGCGCTGGTTCCGATCACCAGCATCGGCAGCCACGTCAGGGGATCGCGGGGGCTGGCCGGCAGCAGACTGATGCCCAGCGCCATCATGCCGGATCCGACAAACCCGCCGGCGAGCCCGGACAGAATGTTTCGCACAGCCTTTTCGGACTCGGAAATCTGGCCGTCGATCCAGATCGCCGCGTTGACCGCGCAGACGAAGGCGACCAGCGTAATCACGACACCCGCGAGCGCAGCCCACAGCGGATTGGCCGAATTCATCTTGATCAGGACAAGAGCAAGGATCGCGAATGGCAGCGCCAG
>JAFEFK010000167.1 GCA_018240625.1 Pseudomonadota bacterium | reverse complement strand
TTCCCTCCATGTTGCGATAACCGAGGACCGCTAGCCACGGCTCGCCGCTCTTGACGCCGAGACGAGCGGCAAGATCGGCATCGACCTCAATTAGTTCGATGGTATCGATCGCGAAACGAACGCCGGTCGCGAAGGCGACCAGATCGCTGATCGAAGTGACCTCGTGGACATAAGAGTCCGAGGAGCGCGGAGAGACGACGGTCGTGGCAGCGCCCTGCCGCGAGGAGATCAGATTGTCCTCCCGCAGGCGCCTCAGCGCCTCGCGTATGGTATGGCGGCTCACCGAAAATCGCTGTCGCAGTTCTTCTTCCGGCGGAAGCTGCGAGCCCACGGGATAAACGCCACGGACAATTTCATCTTTCAGGACCCGGATGACCTGAAGGTAGAGCGGGTCGTCGGACTGCGGTCCGACTGGTGGATGAGCGTGGACTCTCCGTGCGGGGGAGCCTGATCGTCTTGCCTTCGTTTGCATCTTCGATGCCATGAACCTTACCTGCGATCGAAGCGTCACCGTCATTGCCCATATCGACGACGAGATGCAACTTTTGCATATCGCTTCTACGGACGCAACGAAGCTCGACGGCTCGCGCCAGCTACGTGGTCTGTTGCGGTCTGCTGATCATGGCCGTTTCTGGCGAGCCTGTGAGACGCGTTCAGAGGAACGTTTGAGTGGAGTCGGCTGTGCCTTTTAAGCAGTTCAGAGCATTATGCTGTGGACTCAGCCGGCCTGGCCTTCGTTGCGGCAGCGGAGTTTGCAGCGTTACTTTTCAGCCGGCATACGCGACCCGATTCTGCGGCTGTGATATCGGATCAAGCTTCAGCTTTCTCCGGATAACGCCCGCTAGAAATTCGCGAGCCGAATGCTGCTGCCAACCGACCACGAGGGACAAGACGATGCTGATGGTCAGCGCGAACGGTCCACGACGGCGCGGTCTCGCTGCAGCGCGCATCAGTCCTTCAAGCGCAGCTTTTGCACTACGCCCGCCCGGCGTCTCCCGGCCTGAGTGGGAGTTCCCCCTTCGAAAAATGGCTTTGCCGATGTAGTCCGTTCTTCCGACCCATATAGGTCGAGCGCCTCAACGGGGAGGGCCCGGCCATGCTGGGTTCAGCGGTATAACGGCTAAAAGTCGTGCTCATTCGTCCCTGAGTTGAACGATCGTCGTTATAAAATATCGATTTTCGATTGACGATCGTAATCAATGTGCTCTTCTTAGCTGATGGAAGCGCTATCTCTCAATTTTCTTGCGAACGACGAGCTTCGCGGCCCGCGAACGCTGACATCGGCCGTCTACGGGCGTCTTCGCTCCGATATTCTGTCGGCGCGGCTTTCTCCCGGTCAAAAGCTCCACATTTCGGGCATTGGGAAACAGTTTTCGGTCAGCCTGGCGGCGGTGCGCGAGGCGCTGTCCCGTCTGGTTGCGGACGGGCTGGTCCAGGCTTCCGATCAGCGGGGCTTTCGGGTCAGTCCCGTCTCGGCGGCCGATCTGGAAGACGTCACGCGGACCCGCATCGATATCGAAAGCCTGGCGCTGCGCCGTTCCATTGAACGCGGCGACAAGGCTTGGTTGTCGTCAGTCGAAGCTGCGTTTGTCGACCTGAATTCTGTTCCCTATCGCCATCCCGAGAATCCAGCGCATCACTATGAACCGTGGATACTGCGTCATCGTGTTTTCCATCGCGCGCTGGTGAATGCCTGCGGGTCGCAATGGCTTTTGGGTTTTCGCGATGTGCTGCATGAACAGAGCGAGCGTTATCGCCGGCTGTCGATCCGCCGCGAAGCTGGCAAGCTGCGCGACGTCGAAGCCGAACACGGCGCGATCGTGAAGGCAGTACTTCGGCGCGATTCGGAGGCCGCCGTCGCCGCGCTTTCCGATCACTTCATGACCACAATGCATCTCGTGGAGCTGGCTTCGCCGGCAGCGCGGGAGGACATCGGGTCCAGCTAAAACGGAGGGCAACAAG
>JAFEFK010000166.1 GCA_018240625.1 Pseudomonadota bacterium | reverse complement strand
TCGCAGGTGCCGAGATAGCGCAGGATCGAGCGCAACTTCGTGACATACGCTTTTGCCTGTTCGGACGACCGGATATCCGGCTTGGAGACGATCTCCATCAGCGCGACGCCAGACCGGTTCAGATCGATCGCGCTCATGTCGGCGTGCTGGTCGTGCAGCGACTTGCCGGCATCCTGCTCCAGATGAAGCCGCTCGATGCCGACCGTAAAAATCTCGCCCGCATCCGTCTGTGCGGTAAGCTCGCCCTCGCCCACGATCGGCGACTTGTACTGGCTGATCTGATAGCCCTGCGGCAGATCGGGATAGAAATAGTTCTTGCGGTCGAACACCGAGCGCAGGTTGATCTGCGCATTCAGCCCGAGCCCGGTGCGTACCGCCTGCCGGACGCATTCCTCGTTGATGACGGGCAGCATGCCGGGCATCGCGGCATCGACCAGCGAGACGTGGCTGTTGGGATTGCCGCCGAATTCGGTCGATGCGCCGGAAAACAGTTTTGCGTTCGAGGTGACCTGGGCATGGACCTCGAGCCCGATCACCATTTCCCAATCGCCGGTGGCGCCCTTGATGAATTTCGACGGTTTGACAGGTGCGTTCATGACATCTCCAACGGCGCGCGGTGACCCCGGCTTAGCAGGATATCGCGCGAAGATAGCCTTTCTCTGCATAACTCAGCAGCAACCTGTCGCGGGTCAGCAGTGTGTAGTCATATTCACGCGCGGTTGCGGCAATGATTTTGTCTGCCGGATCGCGCAACGGCGAGTCCGGAAGGAACGACGACGCCACAAGCACGTCGGCCGTCATATCGGCAAGTAACAAGCTTGCGCGTTGCATGACAAGTTCAAACCAGCGGTGTGGCGATTGCGATAACCTCAGCCTTCCTTTTGAAACGAGCAAGCCGATTTCCCACGCCGAGATCGGCGAAACATAAAGCGCCTCGCCGCCTTGATAGGCGTTTTGGATCGCAGCCGTCGCGGCTTGGGAGCCTCCATCCCCGGCGGTCAAAAAGACCAGTGCGCAGGTATCGACGAGGAGCGTCATTTTAAGGGCGTCTCGCGCCCATATTTCTCATCGATCAAGTCGGCCCACTCGGGATCGGCCATCGCCGCGACGTCTACTCCGTCTTCGACAGTCACCGTCCCTTTCATGCAGCCGAAGATTGGATGCCGCTCGGATTTAGTCCGCGGAAGACGTGTGCCTCGGGCCTCGCGCCGAAACACGACCTTGCCGCCCGCCATATCAACCTGCTCACTGCGAAAACCCGCCTCGAGCCACGCCTTCGTCATCACATTGTTTAAGGCCGAATTGCTCCACCACGCACGATGACGCTGCGCCACAGGCGGCAGTTTGAATCCGATCACGCGTTCGATCTGGGCAAAGCTCATACGGACTTCGCCGCCAGCCTGCTTCTGCAAAAATTCGGTAAGGGGTTCATATTTACCCATAATACCTCACCCAAAATAACAGTTACACACTAACTATCCCAAAGAATAGCGTCAAGAGCGAACTCCTGTGCCGCCTGGTTAAGTCACATGCTTCCGGCAAATGCGCGGAACGCCGGAGACGCCCGCAGCGCGTCGCGTCCGGCGGCAATCACGTCATCCACCTGCTGCGGCGGCAGATGAAAGCGGGTCGGAACGGCCTCCAGGCTGGCGGCGCGCGCGGGATCGAGCTGATCGAAGCCGAGGCGTCCAACGAACAGTTTCAGATCGTGGCAATTCCAGCCCGGGCGCGCGCCATACTTCGCGCGATCCGCCGCCGACAGGCCGCAGCGCCAGCGGATCAACGACGTCTGCCAGTCTCCCATGGTGCGCTCGAACGCGGTGTATCCCGCGCCGACGCTGGCGTCGATCGCGGTATCCGCCGCCGCCTTGACCAGATCGACGCCGCTTGGGCCTTCCACGGTGTTGATCCAGTTTCCGGACAATCCGGTCTTGGAGTCGACCACCAGAAACAGCCCACGCCGCAGTTTCACCGCCTGCTGCGGCGACAGCGGCCCATAGGGCGTGTCCGCCGACAGCCGCGCAATCGTGAAACCAGACAGGCCGTAGTTGTCGACGAGACCGCCGTCGAGCAGCTTGATGTAGGGAACCTCGCCGTCGTGATATCGATTGATCGCCTTGGCGAACGCGCTCAGCATCGGCGGCGCATTGCGGTTGTCGCGCGCTTTCACGATCCAGGCCGGCAGCGGATCGTTGCAGCGGCGCGGAAACGTCTGGATCACGACTGGCGCAAATGCGACCGGCACAGCCGCAGACGCTGCGACCGCATTCGCCAGCGGATAGCTCGACAGATCGCTGCACATGGCGCGAAACGCCGTCGCGCCGAATACGAACGGCGTGCGGTTGTAGATATCGGACGCGTTGATCCAGACGCGCGGCCGGACGTTTTCGCGCAGATCGGCGAAGGTCGCGCCGTGGAACAGGTTGGCGTCGAGCCAGCGCGGCAGACCGCGGGAGTCGTTGATACCGCCAGCAAACGCCTTGCCGAGCGTTGCGAGGTTCAGGTCGGTCTCCAGCCCCTCTTCCGCATTACGCAGCAGGAACTTTTCGCGGAAATCCGCCAGCGCATCGCGCTTCCGCAGGCCGTAATAGGCGGCCGTTACGGAGCCGCCGGAAACGCCTGAAATGAAGTCGATACGGTCGAGCATGGACGCTCCGCCGCCGCGCACCGTCGTCTGTGCCATCTCCTCGAGTACGCCGAAGGAGAACGCCGCAGCCCGCGTTCCGCCGCCGGAGAACGACAACCCGACGAGGTCGTCATCGCTACCAGGCCGTTCGTCGAGGCTTTCGTGAAGCCGGCCGGCCAGTTCCGCACTGCTGCCGGGCTGATTGACCGGCGCATTCTGGATCGACGCGCAGCCGAGCAGCACCGCACACAGTCCAACGATGGGAAATGCTGAACGCATGGGTCGCGCAATCGCCCCGTCAATCGCACGCCGGTTATCGCCCGCCGCGCCCCGAATGGCCAATCAAACCATCTCGCAAGCCTACTCGCACCGGCATCGTGGTTAATGCGTGGCGGCTTAGAAAACACCTGCGTCATTCCGGGGCGCACCATCGGTCGGCAATTGTCGACCTGGAGGTGCGAACCCGGAATCTCATGCCCGGACAAGTTCTGTTGCGAGATTCCGGATCGCTGCTTCGCAGCGTCCGGAATGCCGGTGGCGAATTTTTCCGTCGGCAGCTAACTTTCGCTGCCCAGCAACGTCGCGACGATCTCAGTCCATTCCGCGTCGAGCGCATTTGACGCCACGGGTTTTCCCGCGCGCCGATACCAGTACGAGGCATTACCGAGATCGCCTTCGACGCGATGCAGATAGGCATGCACCCACGAGCCTTCTGCGGTTGCATCGTCCTGGGCGATGGCGTGCGCCTTGTCCCAGCCGCCCTTCCCGGCCCACCACAACGCCGCAAGCGGCGGCGATAGTTCCGGCGGCGGCACTACGTCCGACAGGCTTGCATTGAAGTCGGCGGCGTTCACCACCATCGCTCCGGCGTGAACCGGCCCGCCGCCTGCTCGATCACCTCGCCGAGCGAGACCAGCGTCTCCTCGTCGAACGGACGGCCGATCAGTTGCAGCCCGAGCGGCAAGCCTTGCGCATCCTTCCCCGCCGGCACCGCAATGCCCGGCAAGCCCGCCATGTTCACGGTCACCGTGAAGATGTCGTTGAGATACATCTCGATCGGATCGGCGCCGGTCTTCTCGCCGATGCCGAATGCAGCCGATGGCGTCGCGGGAGTCAGGATCGCGTTGATACCCGCCGCGTAGCAATCCTCGAAATCCTTCTTGATCAGCGTGCGGACTTTTTGCGCGCGCAGATAATACGCATCGTAATAACCGGCGGACAAAACATAGGTCCCGATCATGATGCGGCGACGCACCTCCGCACCAAATCCCTTGGCGCGGGTGTTCTCGTACATCTCAACGATGTTGCGGCCTTCGACGCGCATGCCGTAGCGTACGCCGTCGTAGCGCGCCAGATTGCTTGAGGCTTCCGCCGGCGCGACGATGTAATACGCCGGCAGCGCGTACTTGGTGTGGGGCAGCGACACCTCGACCAGTTCGGCGCCGGCCGCCTTCAGCCAATCCGCGCCCTGCGCCCATAACTTCTCGATTTCCGCAGGCATGCCGTCGAGGCGATACTCTCTGGGTATGCCGATCTTCATGCCCTTCACGGATTTGCCGATGGCGGCCTCGTAATCCGGCACCGGACGATCGACCGATGTGGTGTCCTTCGGATCGTGCCCGGCCATCGAGCGCATCAGGATCGCGGTGTCGCGCACGGTGCGCGCGATCGGACCGGCCTGATCGAGCGACGACGCAAACGCGACAATGCCCCAGCGCGAGCAGCGGCCATAGGTTGGCTTGATGCCGACCGTGCCGGTGAACGCCGCAGGCTGCCGGATCGAACCGCCGGTATCGGTCGCGGTCGCGCCGAGACACAGCCCTGCGGCCACCGCCGATGCCGATCCGCCGGACGAGCCGCCGGGGACGAGCTTTGTATCAGAGCCCGCACGCCGCCACGGATTGATCACCGGCCCGAAACACGAGGTCTCGTTGGACGAGCCCATCGCGAATTCGTCGTTGTTCAGCTTGCCGAGCATGACGGCGCCATCGCGCCAGAGTTGCGAGGTCACCGTCGATTCATAAGGCGGCTTGAAATCGCCGAGGATTTTTGAACACGCGGTGGTACGCACGCCTTCCGTCGCGAACAGATCCTTGATGCCGAGCGGCAGGCCGTTCAGCCGCCCACCCTCGCCTTTGGCGATCCGCGCATCGGCTTCGCTCGCCATCGCGCGCGCACGCTCCGGCGTCTCCAGCACATAGGCGTTAAGCGCCCGCGCCCGCTCCATCGCCGCGAGATGCGCGTCGGTCAGCTCGAGCGACGTGAACGATTTTTTCGCGAGGCCGTCACGGGCCTCGGCGAGCGTGAGCGAAGTCAGGTCCGTCATTTATTTACCGGGCTGCAGAAGAACGGCGACAGCGTCCTGTCGTTTTTGGGATCGTCAGAGCGGACCTTGTCTGCTTCCTGAAGTTGGTCGAGCACCGCCTCCATCGCCTTGTCGGGATCGGCGGTCTTGCCCTGGCGCTCCATGGCGTCGAGGTAGGTCATATAGGCCTGATAGGCCTTCTCATCGTCGCAGAGCAGACACATCGGATTCAAACCTGTTTATTCGACGACCTTCGGCACCAGAAAGAAGTGATCCTCCGTAACCGGCGCGTTGGCGACGATCTTGTCCGCGATCTCGCCGTCATTGACCACGTCCGCGCGCTTTTTCATCTCCATCGGCGTCACCGACGTCATCGGTTCGACGCCATCGACGTTCACTTCCTGCAGTTGCTCGACGAACGCGAGGATCGCATTCAGTTCGCCCTGCAGTGCGGGAACCTCAGCGTCGTCAACCGCAATCCGCGCGAGATGCGCGATACGGCGGACGGTGGTAGCATCGACGGACATTATATAGTGCCTTTCGGGCAGCAGATCAGGTCCGCCATATAGCAGACCCGGCTTTTGCGCCGCAACCGCGCGTCAGCTCGCCATCTGACTCAGCCGGCGCAGCGCCGACCCCGCCAACGCTAGTGTCAGTTCGGTGGCGGGCATCTCGTGCGTCAGCGCAACCGCTTGCCCGGCCCATAGATTGGTGAAATCGGCGCTGCCGGATTTTTCGGCAGCCGCCTTCAGCGGGCCGAACGCCGCCGAGGCGTGCGGGAATCCGGGCGTGTCGGCGGTGACCGGCCCAAGCTCGCGCATCGCCCGGTTGACGATGCCGCGCGCCGCGCGGCCTGTCATCACGTTGGTGATGGCCGTCATGCCATCCTGCGCCTGCGCGAGATTCTGCCGGATGATGGGGCTGACCCGCGATTCCGGACAGCGCAGATAGGCGGTGCCGATCTGCACGCCGGCCGCGCCGAGCGCGAAGGCAGCGGCGATGCCTCGCCCGTCCGCGATACCGCCAGCCGCGATCACCGGCACCCGCACCGCGTCCACGATCTGTGGCACCAGTGCGAACGTTCCTGGCTGGGTGGCGATATCGTCGGTGAGGAACATGCTGCGATGGCCGCCCGCCTCCGCACCCTGCGCGATGATGGCATCGACCCCCCGCTCCTCCAGCCACACCGCCTCCTTCACGATGGTGGCAGAAGCGATGATGATGCAGCCCGCCGCCTTGACCCGCGCCAGCAGCTTTTCTTCCGGCAGGCCGAAATGGAAGCTGACGACCTCCGGTTTCAACGTTTCGACCACCTCGCACATCGCAGCGTCGAACGGCGCGCGGGCGGCGCTCGGGAGCGGCATCGCCGGATCGAGGCCCTGCTCATTATAGTAGGGCGCGAGCCGCGCACGCCACGCGGTCTCGCGCCCCGGATCGAGCGCGACCGGCGTATGCGCGAAGAAGTTCATCGAGACCGGCGCCGACACCTGCTGGCGGAAGATGTTGACCTGATCGCGCGCCTTGTCCGCCGACAGCATGGCGCACGGCAGCGCGCCGAGCGCTCCGGCCTTCGCAGCCGCAATCGCCAGTTCCTGATCCATAGCTCCCGCCATCGGCGCCTGGACGATGGGAAATTCGATTTTGAAGAGATCAAGAAGTCTGCGGCCGGGCCACAT
>JAFEFK010000165.1 GCA_018240625.1 Pseudomonadota bacterium | reverse complement strand
GGTCCTCGTGGCGCTCGACGAAAAGGGCAAAAGCATCGACAGCGCGGCATTTGCGGGTCATCTTGGCCGGTGGCGGGATGAGTCGGTCGGCAGCACTATTTTTGTCATCGGCGGTGCGGACGGACTTTCGCCTGAATTGCGGCGCAAGGCTCAGCTAAGCGTCGCATTCGGCGCGGCCACGTGGCCGCATCAGATCGTGCGCGTCATGTTGCTGGAACAGATTTATAGGGCCGCGACCATCCTGGCGGGCCACCCTTATCACCGCGGTTAGCGCGCGTGCCGGATGCGCTGCGCGAGCGGACCACGTATGGTGCAGACAGACGAGCGCCGATCAACTGACATGCGATTGAAACGAGGCACGATTTCACGGCTCGCAGGGGCGCGCGCCATCGGACAGTCGCCGGTCCGGATGCCCGCCCTCGCAGTCGTTCTGGCCGCGGGCTTTTCAGCCGTTGGCACGCCCTCGGCGATGGCGCAGGCCACCGGAGCGCCAGCGGTCACTGCAGCGCCGTCTGCGGATGCCATCAAGCAGCGCGAACAGGAGCTAGAGGCCACGCGAGCGCAACAGAAGAGCGCCGCCGAACTGCAGGAAAAGCTGAAGGCTGATATCGCGGCCATCGGTCAGGACCGCGGTAAACTCAATCAGCAATTGATCGACATCGCTGCGCGAGTGCGAGGCGTCGAGGCCCAGCTTGCCGACGCCGAAGCGCGCTTGCGGCCGCTCGATGCGCGCGAACAGCAGATCCGCGGCTCGCTCGATTCGCGCCGTTCGGAAATCGTGGAAGTGCTTGCCGCGTTGCAGCGTGTCGGTCGTCGTGCGCCGCCGGCGTTGCTGGTAAGGCCGGAGGACGCGCTGCAGTCGCTGCGCACCGCAATGCTGCTCGGCTCCGTCGTTCCTGAAATGCGGGACCGGGCGGAAAAGCTCGTCGCCGATCTCGGTGAACTCGTCAGCCTGCGCAAATCCATCTCCGCCGAGCGTGATCGGATGGCGGCCGATCGTGACAAGCTCAAGGAAGATCAGACCCGGCTGGCGTCGCTGGTCGACGAACGGCAGCGGCAGCAAAGCAGCGTCGAAAAGGACATGGCGGCGGAAGGCGCGCGTGCGATCGCCTTGTCCCGCCAGGTCGACAGCCTGCAGGGCCTGATCGCCAAGATGGAACAGGACCTCAAGAGCGCGGCAAAAGCGGCGGAGGTCGCCAGCCTGCGCGGCACCCCGGCGCCGCCTAACGGCAAGCCCAATCTGGCGGCTCTCAAGGACCCGGGCCGACTCAGTCCGGCGATTGCCTTTGCGTCTGCCAAAGGATTATTCGCGCTCCCGGTTAACGGCACCAAAATTCGTGATTTTGGCGGTTCCGACGGCGTCGGCGGCGTGGAAAAAGGCATTTCCTTGGCAACGCGGTCGGGGGCGCAGGTCACAACACCGTGTGATGGCTGGGTTGTATATGCCGGGCCGTTCCGCAGCTACGGACAACTCTTGATCCTCAATGCCGGGGGCGGGTATCATGTCCTGATCGCCGGGATGGAGCGTATTTCGGTCAACATCGGCCAGTTTGTGTTAACGGGAGAGCCGGTAGCGACGATGGGATCGACGTCCCGCGTCGCCTCGATTCTTGCCGCAAATGTGAGCCAGCCTGTTCTCTATATCGAGTTTCGTAAGGACGGCACTCCTATTGATCCAGGCCCATGGTGGGCCGCTAACGAAGGCGAAAAGGTTCGCGGATGATGCGCAAGACTTCTGTAATTCTCCTCAGTGCAGCCACCGGCGCGGCATTGACCCTTTTCGTGACGCAGCCGAGATCGGTGCTGATGGGATCGAGCGCGCGCGCCGCGACATCGGATACCTATCGCCAGCTCAATTTGTTCGGCGATGTGTTCGAGCGGGTCCGTAGCGACTACGTTGAAAAGCCCGATGACAGCAAGCTCGTCGAGTCGGCCATCAGCGGCATGCTGTCGGGTCTCGATCCGCATTCGAGCTATATGGATGCCAAGAGTTTTCGCGACATGCAGGTGCAGACGCGCGGAGAATTCGGCGGTCTCGGCATCGAAGTCACGATGGAAGATGGACTGATCAAGGTGGTCTCGCCGATCGACGACACACCGGCGTCCAAAGCGGGTATTCTGGCGAACGACATCATCACCAACCTTGACGATGAAGCGGTGCAGGGACTTACGCTCAATCAGGCCGTCGACAAGATGCGCGGCCCCGTCGGCACCAAGATCAAGCTGAAGATCGTTCGCAAGGGCCAGGACAATCCAATCGATGTGACATTGATGCGCGACAACATTCGTGTTCGCTCGGTGCGTGCGCACGTCGAGGCCGACGACATCGCCTATATCCGTATTACGACCTTCAACGAGCAGACCACCGAGGGACTGAAGAAGGAAATTTCCAATCTCCAAGGTCAGATTGGTGACAAGCTCAAGGGTTACATCATCGATCTGCGCAACAACCCCGGCGGATTGCTCGAGGAGGCGGTGACTGTTTCCGACAGCTTCCTGGACCGCGGTGAGATCGTTTCGACGCGCGGCCGCAACGCCGAGGAAACCCAGCGCCGTGTTGCGCATCCGGGCGACCTCACCAAAGGCAAGCCGGTCATTGTTCTGATCAACGGCGGTTCGGCCTCGGCATCGGAAATCGTCGCCGGCGCGTTGCAGGATCACAAGCGGGCCACGCTGGTTGGCACCCGTTCGTTCGGCAAAGGCTCCGTGCAGACCATCATTCCGCTGGGCTCGGGCAACGGCGCGCTCCGGTTGACCACGGCGCGCTATTACACGCCGTCGGGCCGGTCGATCCAGGCCAAGGGCATCGTTCCGGATATCGAGGTGCTTCAGGATGTGCCGGATGAACTGAAGTCGCGGACCGACACCAAGGGTGAGGCGTCGCTACGCGGGCATCTGAAAAACGGCACGGACGAGAAGACCGGTTCGCAATCCTATGTCCCGCCGGATGCCAAGAACGACAAGGCGCTCAAGATGGCGGATGATCTTCTGCATGGGATGAAGACCAACGCCTCGGTGCCGGCTACCGGCGACAAGGCGGCGATCGACAAGCCAGCTAACAAGGCGGCGAACTGATCTCCTTGAAATAAATCAGCTTTCGGTTTTCGGGCGGCCTTCGGGCCGCCCGTTTTTGTTTGCGAACATGAACCTAAGTTCGTCGATAACGGCCGATCGCGGTCTGCCGTGGTTTGGAGAGCCCATGGTATTGTCGAATCAGATGATTCGGGGAGGTCCATGGCCGACACGACGGACGATCTCAGCACGCCGCTTGGACAAGAGTCTGCGCGCAAGCGCCGGTTCCGGCTTCCCTTTACGCTGCCGCAGGCCATCGCCGTAGTGCTGGGGCTGGTCCTCGTGGCGTTTCTCGGCTTCGCAGTCTTCAACAACAATCCGCTGGGCGGCGAGCCCACAGCGCAAGTTGCAATCCGGCAGACGGCCACTCCTGAGAACAAGCCCGCGGCGGCCTCGCACGTTCAGCAGAAGCCGGGCAGCGATATCGCCATCGTTAATGCTCAGCCTCCGGCGGCCGGACAAAAGACCATCACCATCATCGACGGCTCCAGCGGCGCGCGGCAAGACGTTGTTGTCTCGGGCGACGGATCCGACAAGGCCGATGCTGCGCCGGCGATAATGCCCGGAATCGACCAGCGCTTGTTGGAGAAGTCGCGTTACGGAATGATTCCCATCGTCGCCGCGGATGGTTTGAAGCCCTTCAAAGCCTATGCGATGGGAACCGACGCCGAGCGCGCTAGAGCGGCAACGATGCCGGTGATCGCGGTTGTCATCGGCGGTCTCGGCGTAGGGGCTGCAAAAACCACCGACGCCATCATGAAATTGCCGCCGGCCGTGACGCTGGCGTTCACACCCTATGGGTCCGATCCGGCAAAACTGGTGGAGCGCGCTCGCGCGCAACATCACGAGATTTTATTGCAGGTTCCAATGGAGCCGTACGATTACCCCGACAACGACCCCGGACCACAGACCCTCCTGACGTCGCTCGGTACGGAGCAGAATATTGATCGCCTGCATTGGCACCTCAGCCGCT
>JAFEFK010000164.1 GCA_018240625.1 Pseudomonadota bacterium | reverse complement strand
TGGGTGCTGCATCCCTCGCTGCCCGATCATCCCGATCATGAACTGGCCAAGACCCTGCTGCCGCGCGGCGCGGGGTCGATCATCTCGTTCGGAATCAAAGGAGGCCGCGCTGCGGGCCGCAAATTTATCGAATCCCTGCGGCTGACCAGCCATCTCGCCAATGTCGGCGACGCCAAGACGCTGGTGATCCACCCTGCGAGCACCACGCATCAGCAGATGGATGCCGCGCAGTTGAAGGCATCTGGGATTGGCGAGGAATTGGTGCGGCTCTCGGTCGGTATCGAAGCTGCGCAGGATATCGTCGATGATCTTGGTCAGGCGCTGCGCGCCTCGCAGAAGGCGTGAGCGATGAAACTGTCCGTCAACGGAATTGACACCTTCATCGCGACCGGCGGCCGCGACTTCGACGCCTCGCTGCCGGTGGTCGTCTTCCTGCATGGCGCGGGAATGGATCGTTCCGCGTGGGCGCTGCACAGCCGATGGTTCGCCCATCACGGATTTGCGGTTCTCGCGCCGGATTTTCCCGGACACGGCCTGTCACAGGGCACGCCGCTCACAACGATCGCGGAGCTGGCGGACTGGACCGCCGCGCTGATTGCGGCATCCGGCGCATCACGCGCGCGGCTGATCGGGCATTCCATGGGATCGCTGGTCGCGCTCGAAACCGCCGCGCGCCATCCGGACAAGGTGTCGGCTGTTGCGCTGATCGGCACGTCATCGGCGATGGCGGTAGGGCCGGATTTGCTGGCGGCGGCGGAAGCCAACGACCATGCGGCGATCGATATGGTGTCGATCTGGGGGCTCGGTTATCAGGCCGAACTCGGCGGTAACCTCTCGCCGGGACTCTGGATGCACGGCGGCGCGCAGCGCGTGCTCGAGGCGAGCAAGCCCGGCGTGTTGTTCGCCGATCTCTCGGCCTGCAACGCCTATCAGAACGCGCTCGCCGCAGCGGCGAAGGTCAAGGTGCCCGCGACGCTGATCCTCGGCGAACGCGACATGATGACGCCTGCGAAAGCGGGCAAGGCCCTCGCGGCTGCGATCCCGCATGCGCGCACCGTAGTCATGCGCGGGGCCGGCCACATGATGATGGCAGAGCGGCCGGATCAGGTGCTGGCCGCGTTGCAAGAATTCGCTTGAGCACGCGCTCGCGCGGATCGTTCCGGGTTCCCCGCTGAAATGTTTGGGAACGGTTGCGCCGCCGCACCGTTGCCTTTGCGTCAATTCACAATGCGAGGAGCGCGAATCATGAAATATCTTCTGGCGGTTGCTGCCGCCGCGACGATTTGTGCAGCGGTTCCGGCGAGTGCGGATCAGGTAGGTGTAGGCGTTGGCC
>JAFEFK010000163.1 GCA_018240625.1 Pseudomonadota bacterium | reverse complement strand
GCAAATAATCGTCCCACTGGTCCTCGGTTCGCGGACCCGCCACGACCGCATTGATGAGCGAGTTGTTCAGCACCCACGCAATTGCGAACTGGCCGGCGGTGATGCCGCGCGCCTCGGCGTGCTGCTTGATGTCCTGTGCGAGTTGCAGCGATTCCGGCCGCCACTCGGTTTGCAGCATGCGGGTGTCATGGCGTCCGGCGCGGGTGTCGTTACCGGGCGCGGCGTCAGGCCGGTATTTTCCGGTGAGTACGCCGCGCGCCAGCGGACTGTAGGGGACAACGCCGAGGCCATAATAACCGCAGGCGGGCAGGTGCTCGACTTCGGGCATCCGGTTCATCGCGTTGTAATAGGGCTGGCTGACGATCGGACGGTCGATGCCGAGATCGTCACAGATGTTGCAGATTTCCGCGACGCGCCACGCGCGATAGTTCGAGACACCGAAATAGCGCACCTTGCCCTGCCGGATCAGATCGCCTATCGCGCGCACCGTCTCCTCGAGCGGCGTGGCATGATCTTCCTTGTGCAGGTAATAGATGTCGATGTGGTCGGTGCCGAGCCGCCTGAGGCTGTTTTCAGCGGCCTGCAAAACCCAAAGGCGCGATAACCCGCCGTGATTGGGATTCTTTCCCATGGCATTGGCGAGCTTGGTTCCAAGAATCCAGTGCTGGCGGTTATCGCGGATCGCGCGGCCGACCACTTCCTCCGATGCGCCATTGGCGTAGGCGTCGGCAGTGTCGATGAAATTGACCCCGGCATCGCGCGCCTTGGCAACGATCCGCGCCGAGGTCGGCTCATCCGTGGCGCCGCCGAACATCATGGTGCCCAGGCACAGGGGTGAAATCTTCAGGCCGCTGCGGCCGAGTTGGCGAACATCCATGGGTCGATCCTCGTGAAAGTCGGGCGTAGATGAAGAGTCGCTACGCTGACGCCGTGGTTCTCTCGTTAAAAATCCTGAACACGCCGCTGGCGGTCGCGACGATCCGTTCAGCGGCGGATACCTCGGTCTGCATGAAGATCAGGCTGCGGGTGGCGCGCACCACGCGCGGCCGCGAAATCATCAGTTCGCCGATTTTGGCGGCGTCGATGAACTGTGTGTCGAACTGCACCGTCACCATGGCCGGTTGCCCCGTGACGTAACGGGCGGTCATGCCGCAGGTCCGATCGGCGATGGTCATGACCACGCCGCCCTGCACCACGCCGCGCCGGTTGTGATGCTTGTCCTCGGTCAGCAGCGCATATTCATAGGCGCCGTCGACGGTCCGCTGCCATAGCGGGCCAACGTGGCTGATGAAACCGGTGGCCTCGACCATGCTCCAGCCGGATCGCTTGAGGTCTTCGGCGGTCGCGGAGACGGTGGCCGGTGCGGTCATGCGCGGTCCTTCTTGATCGGCGAATGGTGGAGAGAGTCTCGATATCCGATACCGGAAAGCAATTGCTGAAATCGGATACCGGGATTGTCGGGTACGGGCAATGGCCGTAAAGCGCGATTGATCTGCGCGGACCGCCGTTTCCATGGCGCAGCCGGTGTTGTAGGGACATCGGATGGACCATCCGTTCGACGAGGCGACCCGCCGGCAGATCGCGCAGCGTTGCGCGGCGTTTGTGCGCTCCGATCCGCCCGCGGTTGCATCGGGCCTGAAACGGGCCGCGGTCGCGCTCGTGCTGGCGGCGGCAGATGTGCCGGACGAGACGGCGTTCCTGTTGACCTTGCGCGCGGCGAGCCTGCGCGCGCACAGCAATCAATGGGCGCTGCCGGGCGGCCGTTGCGATGAAGGGGAGACGCCGGTGGCCGCTGCCTTGCGCGAGCTACGCGAGGAAGTCGGACTTCTGCTCGGTGAAAACGATGTGCTCGGTCTGCTCGACGATTATCCGACCCGGTCTGGCTACCTCATCACCCCGGTCGTGATGTGGGCCGCCGACAGCGTGCAGCTTGTCCCCAATCCTGAAGAAGTGGCGTCGGTGCATCGCATCGCGCTGACGGATATCGCGGCCACCGACGGGTTCGATTTCATCACTATCCCGGAAAGCGAGCGCCGCGTGATTCGCTTTCGCCATTTCAGCCAGTACATCCACGCTCCGACCGCGGCGCTGATCTATCAGTTCCGCGAAGTGCTGGCGGGCCGCGATACGCGCGTTGCCGATCTGGAGCAGCCGGTATTTGCCTGGAAGTAGGCGGCCGGTGGTCCGATTGGCGGCTGACATCGGCCGCAGGCTTGCTAAACAGAGCGGATGCAAGACCAAGCGATTCGCCGGTGCTGCCAAACCATGATCTGCGCGCTGCTGATCGCGCCGCTGACGGCCGTTCCTGAATGCGTCGCCGCTTCCGCGTTGACGATCGATGCGATGGCGCAGGCTGCCTCGCCCGCCGCGATCGCGGATTATCGCCGCAAGCTCAGGGAATATCAGGAGGCGCGCGCCGCTTTTGACGAGGAGGCCGGCGCCTACTGGACGGCGATCGCGGACAAGCGGCGTGGCCGCAATGCCAAGCGGCGCGATCATCAGGCTGTGAGCCTCGACGACTATGTGCTGACCCAGCCGCCGCTCTATGACGGGCCGAAACGGCCGGTCAATCCGGAGCCGGAAGAAAGGCCGCCGCATCCGCGCAAACCCATTCCCGTCGTCGGCGATCTCCTGAAAGCCGCGGCAGAGCAATTCCAGTTCGTGCCGCAGCAGCCGAAAACCGAAATGGAATTCAAGCGCGCCTACGCGCAGGTGGCGCGGACGTACGGTCTGACGAGAGAGCAGGCGGTCCGGGTCTATTCGTTCGAGACCGGCGGCAACGGCAGCCACGACATGCAATCGGGCCTCAGCGCATCGCGGCCCGGCTCGCATGCGATCTCCACGGCGATCGGCTACAATCAGCTTCTCACCACCAATAGCGTCGAGCTTGTTGCCGAACAGGGCCATGACATTTTGCGCGCGCTTGGAGAGAAAGCGGCGAGGCTATCGGGACCGCAGCGCGTGGCGCTCGAACGCAAGATCGCGGCGGTCAAGCGGATGGTGGCTTATGCACGATCGGTGCCCGACACCTGGAGCGCACATGAGAAACTTGCCGACACGCCGAAGGGCTGGGCGATCCATTCGCTGGTGCTGGATATCGACGTCGGTCCGCTGCTGCAGACCCACAAGCTTCTGACCTCGGTGATCTTCGCGCGCAACAAGGGTTATACACGTCCGCTGACCGCTGCCGAACTGGAAATGATGAATCTCACCGGCGATGGCACCGGGTTTGACATGGTGACGATGCCGCAGGCGATGCGCGAGCAGGTGCCGACCGCGAATTTTTTCCAGCGCAACGGTTATGAGCGCAATCCGGTGGCGATCCGCCACAACACGGTGGCGAAACTGCTGGCCGTCACCGATGAACGGATGGACAGCAATAGCGCCAAGCCAGGCGCGCGTGACCTGGCGGCGGCATTTTAGGGCCGGCGCGACAGCGATCTCGCCAGCTCAGCTTGGCCCGAACATGAACTGGCCATCGCCGTCAAGGAACGGTCCCTTCCGCATATAGAGCTGACCGTTGGCGCCGATGAAAAACAGCGTATTCCTCGGCACTTTTTTCGCGCCCTTCAAGAGCTCGCCGGCATTGCTGGTGCCCATCTTGTAGGAGAAGGTCTTGCCGTCTTTGGTATAGCCGTAGCCCATGTCGGACGAGAGCACCCAGGGCGTGGGGGCGCTCTGGGCCAGCGTGGCGCTTGCCAGCATTGTTAGCGCCGCGGCGATCAACAGCGTTTTTGTCGGTGATATCGTCATCTTTAATCTCCCGAGGCGGCCCGTTGGACGATCCCGTGACATCTCGCAGCACTCTTCGGCGTTCAATCTAGCGATCGTGGTTTTGAAGGGAAGCGAAGTTCTGTCGCTGGTCTCGCCGTAAGCGGCTGTCATACCGTAACATCATAATTTTGTTGAATAAATAACGGACGCAACCAGCAGGAATGGCGCCGCGTTGGACGGCTGGCGGACGGAAAGTCTGCGCCGCAATTTGTCATTTCCTGTGCCGCGCATCGCAGCTATCTTCCGATTCTGCAAAAACGCCGCGCCGGAGCAGGGCCGGGCGGAGGGATCATGGGAATGATGCGCGTATTGAAATTTGTCTTCGCTCTCTGTTCTCTCGTCATGGTGTGGTCCCCGT
>JAFEFK010000162.1 GCA_018240625.1 Pseudomonadota bacterium | reverse complement strand
GTAGAACGACTTGGCCATCCGCACCGCCAGCCGTGGTTTTGATGCGATCTGGTCGGCAAAGGCGAGGGCGCCGGTGAGCACGTCCGCATGGGGAACGACGCGCAGTACCAGCCCGAGTTGGCGGGCTTCCTCCGCGGAGATGGGATCGCCGAGCATACTCATTTCCTTGGCCTTGGCGCGGCCGACGATGTTCTGCAATCGCACGATCGCAAATCCGGGCAACAGGCCAAGCTTGATTTCCGGCACTGCAAACCGCGCGCGGTCGGATGCGATGATGAAGTCCGACGCGATGGCGAGTTCAAAGCCGCCGCCATAGGCGATGCCGTTGACCGCCGAGATCACCGGCTTGCGCGTGTTCTCCGGCGCCGACAGCACCTCCAGTGCATCGATCAGAAAACTGCGCGCTTTTTCGGGATCGAAATCGAAAGCGCTGATATCGGCACCGGCGCAAAACGACTTGTCGCCGCTGCCCGTGATGACGGCGACGCGGATCGCATCGTCGGCGTCGACCTTTTTCAGACCTTCGAGGATACCCTGGCGGATGCCGGCGGTGAGCGCGTTAAGCTTGTTCGGCTCGTCGAGCGTGAGCACCGCGACCTTTCCTTTGGTCTCATAATTGACGCTTCCCAACCGCATGGTTTGCACTCCCTTATAAGCCCGTTTTATTGTCGTATTTCTCAGTCAGGCTTCACCACGACAATAACCGCATTGCGTTCGACTGTTTCGCCCGCGCGGCAGTTGACCTCTGCGACGATGCCATCGGTCTCGCTGCAGATGCGCAATTCCATCTTCATCGACTCCAGGATCGCGGCGACATCGCCGGCCTTGATCCGGTCGCCGATAGCGACATTGACCTTCAGGATCATGCCCGTCATCGGTGCGCGCAGGTCGCCGCTGGTTTCTGCTGTGGCGCTGATATAGCTCAGATAGGGAATCGCCGTCAGCGTATGCACGCCGCGACCGTCGTGGACGAACACCGTTTGATCCATCTGGCGGATGCGGACCTGGTCGCGCCGCGCCCCGACGACGGCGATGAAGCGGTCGTTGCCGGCTGGCGTCAGCCGGACAGACCGCTGATCGTCGTTGATGCCGACGATCATGGTGCCGTCCGCCTGCCATGGCGCGAACCGGATTTCGGCGCTGGCACCGTCCGCTTCCAAGTGCAGGATCGGGATAGGGGACAGCCCGCTGCCGCCGGTCGCCATCAACCATCCCGTGGTGTCGCGCGATTGCCACGGATTACCAGTCACGGCCGGACGTTGTTGAGTCATCCAGAAATATGCTCCGATCGCCAACGCGTCGATGTCCAATCGCGCTGTCTTGCCGGCGAGTTGGTTGATCTGCTCGTCGATCAACCGCGTGTGAAAGGTTGCGTCCCGTGTCGCGGGCAGGTCGATCAGGCTTTTGAGAAAGACTTGATTGGTCGTGACACCGAAAATCGAGGTTTCGTCGATTGCGCGGGCCAACAGGTCCAGCGCTTCATTTCGCGTGCCGGAGCGAGCGATGAGCTTCGCCAGCATCGAATCGTAGTAGGGCGTGACGGTCGATCCGCTTTCGATGCCGGTCTCGACGCGAACGCCGCCAGCCGGAAAGTCGACATAGACGACGTTGCCCGTGGAGGGCAGGAAATTGTTGGCAGGATCTTCCGCGCAGATTCGTGCCTCGACGGCATGGCCATCGCAGGTGATATCGCCTTGTGCCACGGGCAGGCCTTCGCCGGCGGCGATACGGAGCATCATCTCGACGATATCGATACCTGTCACCATCTCGGTAACGGGGTGCTCGACCTGGAGCCTCGGATTGACCTCGAGAAAATAGTAGCTGTCGCCACTGACGATGAATTCGACGGTACCGACGCCGCGATAATTCAGGCGCTGGCCGAGCCGCACCGCATCGGCAACCATCTGCTCGCGCAGTACCGCGGAGAGATTGGCGGCCGGGGCTTCCTCGATCAGCTTCTGGTGGCGCCGCTGCAGCGAACATTCGCGCTCAAAAAGATGGATGACATTGCCCCTGCCGTCGCCGGCGATTTGCACCTCGATATGACGTCCATGTTCGATCAGTTTTTCAACGATCAGTCCGGCATGGCCGAATGAGTTCTTGGCTTCACGCATGGCCGCCTCGATCTCGCCGTCGAGGTCTTCAAGCCGAGCGATCGCCCGCATGCCTTTGCCGCCGCCGCCTGCCGCCGCTTTCAACATCGCGGGCAAGCCGAGTTCACGCACGATCCCGGCGACGGTTGTCGCGTCCTCGCTCGGCGTCTGGCTGCCGGGGACGGTCGGCACATCCGCCGCCTGGGCTTCGCGCTTGGCGGAAGCCTTGTCGCCGAGCCGTTCGATGACATCCGGAGTGGGACCGATAAAGACGAGGCCCGCAGCCTCGACGGCCCGCGCGAAGGTGGCGTTTTCGGCCAGAAAGCCGAAGCCGGGATGGATGGCCTCCGCGCCCGCGGCTTTCGCCGCATTGATCACGGCGTCGATCCGCAAATAGCTGTCGGACGCAGCAGCACCGCCGATCGCATAGGACTCGCCGATCGCCTTGACGTGCAACGCTTCCGCATCAGCGGTGGAGTGGACACCGGCGACCTCGACGCCCAGGCGCCGGCACGTGCGCGCAATCCGGCAAGCGATCTCACCGCGATTTGCAATCAGAATTTTCTTGAACACCGGGCGAAATCCTTTGCCGTCACATCCGGAACACGCCGAAATCGGTATCTTGTTGCGGCAGGCGGCCGGCCAGATCGAGCAGCAGCGCCATCACGTTGCGAGTTTCGAGTGGATCGATCACCATGTCGCACCAGGTGTTGCGGGCGAAATTGTAGGCGTTGGCGAAATCCTCGAATCGTTTGCGCGTCGGCGCCATGTAGGCTTCGCGTTCTTCCTCAGTCCAGCTCGTGCCTTCGCGTTTGTGCCCTTCGTCTTTCACCATGGCGAGCGTGTTAGCCGCCTGATCTGGGCCCATAATCGCGGAACGTCCGTTGGGCCACATCATCATCGCGTTTGGCCTGAAGGCACGGCCGCACATCGACAAATATCCGGCGCCATAGGCGTTGCCGATAATCAGCGTGTATTTTGGGACGTTGGCGCTCGCCATCGCGGTGATCATCTTGGCGCCGTCTTTTGAGATGCCGCCTTCTTCGGCCTCGCGGCCAACCATGAATCCGGTGACGTCGGCCATGAACAGCAGTGGGATGTTGCGCTTGCAACAGAGATCGATGAAGTGCGTTGCTTTCAGCGCGCTCTCCGAGAACAGCACGCCGTTGTTGCAGAGGATGCCGATCTCGAATCCCATGATGCGGGCGAAGCCGGTGATCAGCGTGTCGCCATAGAGCGGCTTGAATTCGTGAAATTCGCTGCCGTCGATTAGGCGTGCGACGATGTCGCGGTTGTTGGTGGGAACGCGAGGATCGGCGCTGATCAGTCCGTAGATCTCGCCGGGCTCGGCGATCGGCGGGCGCGACGGAGCCACCGTCCATCGCTGCGGCGCAATCTCGCCGAGATGAGCGACGATATCGCGGGTGATCGCGATAGCGTGGCTGTCGCTTTCAGCCAGATGATCGGTTACGCCGCTGATGCGGCTGTGCATCTCGCCGCCACCGAGCGCTTCCATGCCGACCTCTTCCTTGGTGGCGGCATAGACAAGCTGCGGCCCGCCGAGGAACATCGCGCCTTGATTGCGCACGATGACGGTTTCGTCGCATAGCGCCGGCATATAGGCGCCGCCGGCGGTGGATGGCCCGTGGACGACCGCGATTTGCGGAATGCCTTCGCTCGACATCCGGACCTGGTTGTAGAAAATAGAACCGAACTGGCCTTCGTCGGGAAAAATGTTGGGTTGGTCGGGTAAGTTGGCGCCCCCGGACTGCACCAAAGTGATGCAAGGTAGCCGATGCTGCCAGGCGAAGCGCTGGGCGCGGACGTGCTTCTTGCAGGTGATGCCGTAATATGTGCCGCCTTTCACCGTGGCGTCGTTGGCGATCACCATGCAGGCGCGGCCGGAGACGATGCCGACGCCGGTGATGATGCTGCCGCCGGGCGGCACGCCCTCATACATACCTTCGCCGGCCAACTGGCAGAATTCCAGAAACGGCGAGCCGGGGTCGACGAGCGCGGTGATGCGCTCGCGGGGCAGCAATTGCTTGCGCTCCTTGTGAAGTCGCCGCGCTCGTTCCGGTCCGCCGGCAATTGCGGCCGCCCGGCGGGCATGGAGATCTGCGATCCGAGCTTCATAGGCCAGCCGGTTGCGTTGAAACTCCTCGCTCGTTGTCGAAACCTCGGACTTCATCATCGCCATCGCCGGCAAACCTAGTAGCTGCGCGGCAAGCCCATCACGTGCTCGCCGATATAGTTGAGGATCATTTCGCGGTTGAGCGGAGCCGTTTTCAGCAGCCGCACGAACGGATAGATGTCGAAGATGCCATATTCCCTCGTGAAACCGTTACCGCCGTGGCACTGCACGGCGGTATCCACCGCCTTGATGCCGGCGTCGGCAGCCGCAAGCTTGGCCATATTAGCGAATTCGCCGGCTTCGCCGCCTTCATCGAAAAACCAGGCGGCCTTCAACGTCATCAGCGAAGCCATTTCGACGTCGGTTCGTGCGCTGGCCAGTGGATGCTGCAGGCCCTGATACGCGCCGATCGGTACGTTGTTGAAGACCTTGCGTTCCTTGACATAGTCGACGGCCCGGTTGAGCGCATAGCGGCCGAGACCGCAGCAGATCGAGCCCACCAGGATGCGCTCGGGATTGAGGCTCTTGAACAGAATGCCAAAACCCTTGTCGATCTCGCCGACGATGTCCTCCGGCCCGAGGTCGACGTCGTCGAAGAACAATTGCCACTGGGTTTCCGGCGCGGGGATGCTGACCGGGATATACTGCTTCTGCAGCCCCTTGGCTTTCATGTCGACGACGAACAACGTGAATCCGTCAGTCTTCTTCGCGGTCTCGCCATGGGGTGTGGTGCGCGCCACCACCAATGCGTGATCGGCGCCGTCGGCGTCGGTGATGAAAGTCTTCTGGCCGTTTAGTGCGAAGCGGTTGCCGCGCCTGGTCGCCATGGTAGCGGTACGGATGGTGTTGGTTCCGGCATCGGGTTCTGTGATCGCAAAACAGAAACGCGTCTTGCCCTTGCAGGCATCGGGCAGATAGCGCTGCTTCTGCGCTTCCGAACCATATTTGGCGATGAAGCCCAGGCTCATCGCGGCGCCGACCACGAGGTTCAACAACGGAATTCCGTTGTTCGACAGTCCTTCCAGGAAGAGATGCATTTCGACCATGCCCTGGCCGGCGCCGCCATACTCTTCTGGCACCATGGTTCCGACGAAGCCGTCATCTGCGACCTGCTGATACAACGCTTCCGGGAATACGTGTTTGTCGGCGCAGTCCATCCAGTATTTTCGGTCGAACTTCTGTGCAACGAGGTCGCCGTATTCGAGGATCTGCCGCTGCTCTTGCGTAAGATCGAAGTCCATGGATTGGCTCCGCTGGCGGTGGAGAGCCATCTTTAGGCAGAAGTCGCAGGGATTTCAATCTGGCAGACGTCAAAATCTAACATTTGTTAGAAAATTAAATTCACGGAGCTTTACAAGCTCTCGTTCTGGAATGCCCGCCGCGCAGCGTGCTGTCGTTCATGACGTCGTTCCGGTCGAGCCCGTTTTTGCGAGCCTCGCTTCGAGCTCGTGTCGCTGGACTTTCCCACTGGTGGAACGAGGAAACTCAGCGAAGTCGATGAAGTTGAACTGCCGAGGACGCTTGTAGGATGCCAGGTCGCGTCGACACACCTCGAGCAAGCTCGCTTCGGTCACACTATTGTCGCGGCAGGAGACGAAGGCGACCGGGACTTCGCCCCATTTTGGGTCTGGTGCCCGGACGACGGCCACTTCAGTGATGCGGCTGTCGTTCATCAGTACCCGTTCGATCTCGGCGGGATAGATATTCTCGCCGCCGGACTTGATCATGTATTTGACGCGGTCGACGAAATCGAGCGAGCCATCCGTGTTGCGCCGGAATACGTCGCCCATGTGGAACCAGCCGCCGCGGAAATC
>JAFEFK010000161.1 GCA_018240625.1 Pseudomonadota bacterium | reverse complement strand
TTCGGCACGCAGACGACGGGACAGATCGACGGCTCGCTGGTGGCCATGGGAGGCGGCGTCTTCGCTGCAAATCGCATCGATGACAGTTTTGCCGTCGTCGAGACCGGCGTACCCAACGTTGAGGTCTCTTCCGAAAATCGTCCGATCGGCAAAACCGACGCATCCGGGCGATTGTTGGTGACGCAGCTGCGATCGTATCAGGACAACAAGATCACCATCAATACAAGCAATCTGCCCGTCGATGCCGAAATCGGCACGACGAAGGAAATCGTCGTCCCCGCCGACCGCTCCGGCGTCAGGGTGAAATTTCCGATCAAGACCAACGCCAATGCCGCGGTCGTCATCATTGTGATGGCGGACGGAACGCCTGTGGCGGCTGGCACGAAGGGCACACTTTCGGATGGAAGCGCCTTCTTTGTCGGCTACGACGGGCGTGCGTTCGTGAGCGGCCTCTCGCACCACAATGTGGCGACGATCTCGCTCCCTGCCGCCTCGTGTCATGCGCCCTTCGACTTCAGCCCGAAACGCGGCGCGCAGGTCGAGATCGGCCCCGTCGTTTGCCGATAACAGGATCGACAGGTGATACGCACTGCGCCGCGATTGCTCTCGAACAGCTTCAATAGGTGATGGTGACGATGATGGTGTCGGTATAGGTTGCCGGCACCGGCGTGACCTGGGGCGGAACGCGGCCGTAGACCGTCAGGGGCTGATTTGCGCCTGTGCCTATGCCCGAGGCCGTATCGGTGCCGACCGTATTTCCCCAAACCGTGCTCCGGGCCGCGTCCTGGTAAAGCGAGTAAACAATTGTGTTCACGCCGCTGGTCATTTTGCGGGCGGTCACGGTCGCGCCGCCGCCGTTGCCGGTATTCAGCCCGACGTTGAAGGGCGTACTGTTGGTGCACTGCACCGTGATCGTACTGGTCTGATCGACATTGGCGTTGAGAAGGGTCGGCGATCCAAAATTCATGTCGGTCGCATTGACATTGCAAGCCGCCTGCACGGTCGCGGAAATATTGAATGCCGGTTGCACGGTTTGCGGCGAGGTTACCGGGCAACTTGCGCCGGTGTTGTAAACGTAATCCACGGCGATATTGCTGCCGCTGTAAGTCGCGGTGTAGCTGCCCGGTACCGCTGTCGCATCGTTCAGGCCGGCATAAATCGTTTTTGTCGTGCTGCCGCTTCCGCTGGCGTTGAGCGTCAGATTGAACTGCAAGCCCGTTGCGTCCCAGGAGCCTGACGGGCAAGATCCCGCGCCGCGATAATCTCCAAGCTGCGTGCTGTGCGCAGCGTTGGTATACAGGTCGAACGCCAGTTGATTCGACCCTGAAACCATTGAGCGGCAGCCAGTCGGACTGGTGCCGGCCGCGCTCACACAGAACCGAAGGGTTTTGCTTTTTGTCCCGGTGCAATTGACCGATAGCGTTGCCGTCGTGGATTTGGCGCCCGTCAAGGGGTTGAACGAGCCGAACGCCATATTCGTCACGGACGCCGTGCAGTTTTGAGCGAAGGCTTCTCCGCTTGGTGCGACGCCCAGAAAAAGGGCCACTGAGATCCAGAAAGCAGCCAGCCTTGCCGCCCTTGTTTTATGTAAGCAGCGTTTTAGAAGCTGTGACGCACTTGTCTTCTCTGCTTTGTATATCAAATCGCAGCCCTCAAAGGCGCCCGTGTCGTTAGGCGAGCCTCGCCGAGATAAAAATGAAAACGATGACGTCGCGCGTGACAACTCATCCCCCCGGCGCAGGATCCGGACAAAGAATCCACCATCGGCAACGACCGCCACAGCACCGCCGAGCGGTGGAGCTGTGGTCTAAACCGGCGCTGCAATCTTCGCCCGGCTGGCCCCCCAATGTGATTCTGCATTGGAAGGCCCTGCCGACAACGCGTCAACCGGCAGTCAAGA
Organism: Pseudomonadota bacterium; assembly: GCA_018240625.1. GTDB lineage: Bacteria > Pseudomonadota > Alphaproteobacteria > Rhizobiales > Xanthobacteraceae > Nitrobacter. Next base: position 1,459 of record JAFEFK010000161.1, on the reverse strand, counting down.
ACACCATCATCCAGGCATGAGTCGCAAGTATCTGCCGGAAGCCATGGCGTCGCTTGCAGGTCTGTTCGGGGGATCCCTCCCGCTCCGCCGTCCTGTCGCGGCGCCGCGGGACAGAGTATTTTGCGAAGTCAAGCGCATTGGCACCGCGTGCCGTTTCGACGTGGCCGCAAGCCTACCACGGGGAAATCGGTGAAGCGGTTCACGCAGGTCGTGTGCGGGCCGTAGCGCGCTGGAATGTCCGCCCATGGCGCGCCGGTGCGCAGCCGCCAGAAGATCCCATTCAGCACCCGCCGGTCATCCACCGTGCAACGCCGCGCGGCTTGTTCGGCAAAAGCGGCTGGATCACAGACCATTCAAAATCCGTCAGATCAAAACGCGCCATTCAATCCTCCATGCTTCGGAGATTGAATCATGCCTCCCGCCCAAACGGAATCCTCTTTATGGGTTCGTCACCTAGACCGTTCTGCGTTTGGGTTAGAGCCAATAGTGGAAAGCCGGTTGGCAGACACCGGTAACGAAACTATCGCTGTTACGATGCGGCTAGAATTCATGCCAAATCGGAATTTCCTGCACGCTCAGGCCGCAATGCGCACCGGCAAAACCGTATATCCGCGGACGAAATTTGACGGCACGCGTTCGGGCTCACCGACCACCTCGACCGTCCAGCCGCGTGCCAGGATTTCCTCCCAGAGAATCCTGAGTTGCATCTCGGCCAGCCGATTGCCGACGCAGCGATGAATGCCGAAGCCGAAGGCGATATGTTGTCGCGGCCGTTCGCGATCGATGATGAAGCTTTCCGGACTCTCGATCGACTCTTCATCGCGGTTTCCGGAAACGTACCACATGATCACCTTGTCGCCCTTCTTGATGGTCTTGTTGCCGATTTCCGTATCGACGACAGCCGTCCGGCGCATATGGGCGAGCGGGGTTTGATATCGAATGATCTCCGACACCATGCTTGGGATCAGCCGGGAGTCGTTGCGTAGTTTTCGATACTGATCCGGATTCTGGTTAAGGAACCATACTCCGCCGGAGATAGAATTACGTGTGGTGTCGTTGCCGCCGACGATCAAAAGGATCAGGTTGCCGAGGAATTCCTTGGGTCCCATGTTTCGTGTCGAAGGTGAGTGTGCCAGCATGGAAATAAGGTCGCTGGCGGGTGGAGCATTGACCCGCTCGTTCCAAAGCCTGGTAAAATAGGCCAGGCACTCCGCAAGAACAGCCATTTTCTTTTCGTTGGAATCGATTGGGCCTCCCGCGTTGACATCCGCCGTCGCGACGTCAGACCAGTAGGTCAAGAGATGCCGGTCCTCATAAGGGAAGTCGAACAGCGTCGCCAGCATCCGGGTGGTGAGCTCAATCGACACTTTCTCGACCCAGTTGAATTCCTCCCCGAGCGGGAGAGAATCCAGGATCGAGCAGACCCTTGTGCGGATGGTCTGCTCGAGATTGGCCAGAT
>JAFEFK010000160.1 GCA_018240625.1 Pseudomonadota bacterium | reverse complement strand
TGGTGAATCCAGATTTTGTTAAACTTGATGTTAATTTTTCCTCACCTGGACCACATACGCAACCGCTGGCGATCTGCGACATTACCTAGTCTGTGCACGACCTAGTCGTCATCATCTTCGTCGTCGTCATCATCGTGCTTGTGGCTCTGATCATCCCAGAGCTTGCGGTAGACACCGTTGGCCGCCAGCAACTCCGCGTGCGAACCGCGTTCGATCGCTCTACCGCCGCTGATGACGATGATCTCATCCATATCGACCACCGACGTCAGGCGATGGGTCGAGAAGATCATGGTGCGTCCCTTCGCCACCTTCAGCAGCGTGCGATTGATCGCGGCTTCGGTGGTCTGGTCGAGCGCCGAGGTTGCTTCGTCAAGCAACAGGAGCGACGGATCGCGAACGATCGCGCGCGCGATCGCCATGCGCTGGCGTTGACCGCCTGACAAGGTATCGCCACGCTCGCCGACGATAGTATCATAGCGCTGCGGCAGGCTCATGATGAAACGATGGATCTCAGCCTTTTTCGCCGCGTCCTCGACTTCCTTGTCGGTAGCGCCTTCCTTGCCGAGACGAATGTTTTCCCGGATCGACATGTTGAACAGCATGTTCTCCTGGAACACCACGGCCATGCTCGCGCGCAGCGATTCTCGAGTCACCTTCCGGATATCCACGCCGTCGATGGTGACGCGACCCTCGTTCGGCACGTAAAGGCGAAGGATCAGATTCAGCAGCGTACTTTTTCCGGAGCCGCTCGGCCCGACTATAGCGATGCTCTTTCCGACATTGAGTTTGAGGCTGAGATTGTCGAGGACGGGAGTTTCCCCTCCCTCATATTGAAATGTCACGCCCTCGAAGGAGATGTCGTTGGTGATGCGCGGCAGGTCGGGCGCACCGGGACGGTCGGCGCCGCGCGTCGGCTCGTCGAGCATTTCCTGCATGTGGCGCACCGCCGCCGCCGACTGGATCGAGACCGGCACATAGGACATCAGATGCGCAACGTTGTAAGAAATTTCCCAGAACGCGCTCTCGAACGTCACGAACGTTCCGATCGTGATCTGGCCGTTGGTTGCAAGATAGGCCCCGATACCGAGAACGATCAGGTGCAGGAGCAGCACCGCGATGGCGACCGACCGTTCGACCATGCTCGATAGAAACGTCGAGGACGCGATCTTCTTCCGCGTCTCTTCGTTGCGGACGGTGAACCAGCCGCGGGCGCGGCGCTGCAGGCTGAAAGCCTTGACCAGAGCTTGAGCGGCGATGTTTTCCTGAACGACGCCGAGGATCGCGGCCTCGTTGACTTTCTGCTCGTAATTCGCCTTGACCGCCTTCGGGGTCAGGATGCGCGGACCGATCAATGTAATCGGAAAAATCAGCAACGCGACCACGGCCAGTTGCCAGTTCAGGAACAGCATCAGAATGATGCCGGCAACCAGTTCCATCGCCGGCAGCAGCCCCGTATTGGCCAGCGTCTCCATCGCACTTTCGAACGCCGAGAGATCGACGGAGAAGCGTGACAGGATTTCCCCGCGCTTGGTGCGCGCAAAAAATGCCGACGGCAAATCCTGCACGTGATCGAACAGCCGCAGCCGGACGTCCGAAATGATCGACGACGACAGCCACGCATCCCAGCGTTCGTACCAGATCGAGATCAGCGACGTGACGATCCCGGCGGTCGCAAGGGCCGACAGAATCCAGACCAGTGCCCCGAAATCCTCCTCGCCCAGCGCATCGTCGATCAGGAATTTCAGGCTGAGCGGCATGATGACGTTGAACAGCGTCTCGACCAGCAGGCCGATCCCGACAAACGTCAACGCTTTGCGGTATTTTCCAAGTAGCGGCCGGATGAATGCGTAGATGGTCGCGATGGCACCGGCAGCCTCGCGCGCCGTATAAACGACGAGATCCTCGTCGTCCTCGTCTTCGTCATCGATCTCGAAGTCGTCGTCATCCTCGTCATCCTCGTCGTCATCATCCGACTTGGATTCGGGCATCGGCTTTCGGGCGGTGGCCTGCGGACGAGGAATCGGACTGGCTTTGGCGGTGGAGCGATCAGGCGACGTCACTTTTGCCGCGTCTTCGGGCGCGGCTGAATCGTCGTCGGTCGGCGGCACCTTGGGCACGATGGGTTCAACCGTTGCAATACGGCCACGCTGGCCGCCGGATTAAATGCGAAAACCTACATGACAGCCGGGCTGACCGGAAGCAACCCGCGCGGAGCCGAGTCCGGCGCGTATTGCTGACTCTGGCGACGACGCGTCAATCGTCGTCGTCCTCGATTTTGTCGAACAGGGAGTAACGCAGGCTGTCGGAGTCCGCATACCACTGATCCGGCCCCTTGTTGGCCGCAATGGCCGCCGCCCACAATTCATCGGTGCAGTCGTTGCGGTTCATGGCAAGGTCGAAGCCGCTGTCGAAGAAAATCTCCGACCACTCCCACCAGGTGCCGAGCTTCTTGACGCCGCGGAGCAGATCGTAACGGTCGATCAGGTTCGGCTCCATGTCGCTGGTGACCGAGCCGAAGATGAGGCCGGTCTTGACGACGCGATTCAATTCGCGGACCGCCTGGCGCGTCTGGGCTTCCGGGACGTGGCAAAGACTGGTTTCGTAGACGAAGTCGAACTGCTCGTCCTTGAACGGCAGATCGACAATCGATCCCAGCTTGTTGAACTTTTTCAGCGCTGCCGGAGTCTTGGCATGGATCGCGCGATTGTTCTCGATACCCCACGCATCGATTCCCCGCGCGCGCAACGCGCCGACCAGTTCGCCGCTGGCGGAGCCCGCTACCAGCAATTTGTAGTTCTTCGCCCTGTTCCAGGTGATCTTGATCAGACTGGCCAGGTAGGCCGGATCGCTGAACTGCTGCCATACCTCCCGGTAGGGACCGACGCCGCGATAGTTCTCGAAATAATCGCGGTCGATCTTGTTGGAGGCCGGCCCGCGGTTTTCGCCGCGCGCATGACGAAGCTTCATCATCTCCGTGACGATGATGTCGGTCGCCGCATCCGATGAATCCAGCAGGCCATTGAGCGTCGAGTCGAACAAATAGTCGCCGACGACGACGAGCCCCGGATGCTGCTTCGGGTCGGGCCGGTGATTGGTCATGACATCCCGTGCCGGCAAGCCGCCGGGAATCGCATTGACCGAGGATATCCAGCGGTGAGTCTTGCCCTCGAGGAAATGCGCGCGCGCATCGCCAAACGACGCCGGCAGCGACTTCAGCGCCGCGTCGATCAGTTCCTCGTCACCGAGGTTCGCGAACGCCAACGCGTCAGACCCCGCGATCAGCCAGTTCAGGACGCCGTGGCGGCCGACATCATGACGTGCACCTTCATTGTAGACGCAGCAGCCGCCGAAGGCCTCGGACATGAACCAGGCGCCAGGAATCTGCTCGCCCCAGAACGGCTCGTCGAACAGGATCGAAACCCGCAGATAGTGCGCGGGCCGATCGAAGTAAGCGACGTGCTTGACCATCGACTTGCGCAGTTGCTCGCCGTCCCATCGCATGGTGCTGAGCCAGTTATGGGGAAGACACATGAGGACGAGGTCGAAGTCGCGGGTTTCAGGGCCCTTCCCGTTCATCATATTGAGCTGGTAGCGCCCCTCAGGCGTCTTGCCGACCTTGAGCACGCGGTGATTGAGCTGAATATCGGCGTCGACTTCCGATTTCAGACAATCGATCAACTGCTCGTTGCCGTTCTGGATCGAATACAGGCCGATATAGCCGTCGACATCCATCACGAAGTTCTTGAGCGCGTTCAGTCCATTGGTGTTGTGGCTTTCGGTCGCGATATCGGAGCGCGCCATCACCTTGAAAAATCGCTTGGCCGTGGGGTCGCTCACTTCCTTGTCGAGCAGTTCCTCCGCCGTCATGAACGCCCAGGGATGCTCGTTGTCGTGCGCGCCGACCCCTTCGTAATACTGGATCGGCGACATCATGGTCGTGCAACGCTTTCGGAACGCGGCAATCGCATCGGCGGTTTTTGCACCGTATTTGCGGCGCATGCCGGGAATGTCGTTCAGCAGCTCGCCGTCGAGCTGCACC
>JAFEFK010000015.1 GCA_018240625.1 Pseudomonadota bacterium | reverse complement strand
GCATCGCCTACGGCATGCTGATTTTCCTTATATCGGCGATCATCGTCGGCGGGCTATTCAAATTCGAACTCGACTACATCCTGTTTCCCGCGCTGGCCGGCTTCATGGTGGTCGGTCCGATCCTCGCGGTCGGCCCCTACGTCAAAAGCCGCGCCATCGCCGCCGGTGAGCCGGTCAGCCTCGCGCGGATGATCTTCGTGCGTCCCGCGTCCGGGGCGCAGATCATGTTCACCGGCGTGCTGCTGTGCCTGCTGATGCTGGTGTGGATGCGCGCCGCCGTCATCATCTACGCGCTGTTCTTCGGACTGGTGCCGTTTCCCGGCCTCGATCACGTCGCAGCGATGCTGCTCAATTCCCCAACCGGCTGGGCGATGCTGCTGGTCGGGACCGTGGTGGGTGCGCTGTTCGCATCGTTCTCGTTCGCCATCAGCGCGTTCTCGATTCCGATGCAGCTCGATCAGCGCACCGATGCGCTGACCGCGATGGGATCGAGCCTGGCGCTGGTATGGCACAATCTGCCGGCGATGCTGACCTGGGCCGCGATCATGCTGGTGCTGATCCTGCTCAGCGTCGCCACGGGCTTGCTCGGGCTGATCGTGGTATTCCCGGTTCTGGGGCATGGCACCTGGCACGCCTGGCGCGCGGTGCAGCCGGTCTAACGTGGAGGGACGGAGCGCTCATGAGTTGTTGCGCGCCCGGCAGTGAGATCGCTCTCGACCTCGGCCCGGATCGGCGGGACGACGAAATACGACTGGCGAGCCGCCTCGTCGGCGACGGCATCCGGCAAACCGATCTCTCGGTGCCGGGCATTCACTGCGGCGCTTGCATTCACCGCATCGAGACGGCGCTTCAGGCGCTGCCCGGCGTTGCCTCCGCGCGCGTCAACCTGTCCGGCAAACGTGCCACCATCCGCTGGACATCCGAGATGCCGCCGCCGTTCGTCGCTACGCTACGCGATATCGGCTACGAGGCGCATCTCTACGACATCATGTCCGATGCAAAGGACACGACGCTCACCGAGCTGATCCGCGCGCTCGCGGTTGCGGGTTTCGCGGCCAGTAATATCATGCTGCTGTCGGTGTCGATCTGGGCCGGCGCCGACGGCGCCACACGCGACCTGTTTCACGGGCTGTCGGCAGTGATCGCGCTGCCGGCGCTGGCCTATTC
>JAFEFK010000159.1 GCA_018240625.1 Pseudomonadota bacterium | reverse complement strand
GGCGATCACTGGCAGCGGCGAAAGCCATTCTCGGTCTCGGCGCGATGCTACCGCTGATTTCCGAATGGACCCCGCCGAACTTTGCGCAGTTCAGTCTCTTCGAGGTCTGCGTGCTCCTGCTGATCGCGGCGTCGCTATGGCGTGGCGTACGGTTGTCACCGCCGCGTATCCTTCTCCTACTCGGCCTGATGCATATGGGTCTCAGCCATGTGCGCAATATCGAAATCTTCGCACTTCTGACGCCGCTGGTCCTGGCCGGGCCACTCGCGCAGCAATTCGGCTGGTCCGGTGATGACGCCCGCGGTGAGCGGACGGCTTCGACGCTCCTTGCAGCCGTTATCGCGGCGAGCCTGTTGCTTGGGGTTACGTCGGGCATGACGTTTTACCCGAGGGAAGCCGCGCTGCCGTCCGCCGCACTGGCCACGCTCAAGGCGCGCGGAGCCACGCGCGTCTTCAACGACGACCCGTTCGGGGGCGCGATGATCTGGGAGGGAATGGCGCCTTTCATCGACGGACGAGCCGAACTCTACGGCGAGCAATTTGGTGTCGATGCGTTCAATGCCCTGATGTTGGTGCGTCCAGAGCTGCTGCTCTCGATTCTTGATACATACCGCATCGATGCCACGCTATTGGCGCCGGGGACGCCGGCGGCGCGGCTGATGGACCATCTCGATGGCTGGACGAAGGTGTTCGCTGATGGAAAGGCGGTCATTCACGTCCGCTCCGATGCGACCGGCACCGGCGAATCGCCGCGCATCCGATAATTTTGCAATTTTTACCGCGGCGGCGACAGTGACAGCGGCGCGCCAGACGCTTGCGCGTCGGCGCTCATGGTCTCGTGCCTGGAATGATGCAACCGCTGCCGCTTGGCGGCGTAATAGTAGCCGCCGGCATAGTAGGCCACCGCGCGGTTATGGTTGCCATTGGCGACGCGATACGCGCCCGCAAGATATTTCACCGCGTAAGTGAGATTGGTCTCAGGGTCCAGCAGTCCTTCGGCCGTTCCGGTGTAGCCAAGGCCTCGCGCGGTCGCGAGCTTGATCTGCATCATGCCGTAGTTGCCGCGATGGACCGCGCGCGGATTGTAGCGGCTCTCGCGCATGATGACGCGATGGACCAGTTCGACGGGGACGCCGTTGGCCTGGGCGTGCGCCGCTACCATCGCCTCGTATTGCGCTTGCTGGGCGAGCGAGGGGCACGATCCCGCCATCATCAGGCCGGCGGCCACCACAACAATTTGAACGAAATGCTTCACGAACCTGTCCAGGGCGATTTGTTTACCAGTAATCGCGCCTCAATCGCGACTTTCCTGTGGCAAACTCCGTCGGCCCAGGCATGGCGTCATGCCCCGGTTCCACGGCTCAGTGCTGTGAGCGAGAAAATCAGGCCGCCTGCTGCTGGCTGCCGCCGGGCAGCTCGATACGCGCGATCAGGCCATGCGGCTGGCGGTCGTTGAGCGAGAGCGTGCCGCTGTGAGCGGCGACGATGGCACGGGTAATCGAGAGCCCGAGGCCGAAGCCCGAGGACTCGTCCATGGTGCGCGCATCGTCGCCACGCACGAACGGCTCCAGCATGACATCCTTGCGCGCATCGGAGATGCCGGGTCCATCATCGGCGACCTCGATTGTCACCGTCTGCGGCGAAATACTCAGGCGGATGGCGGCTTCAGCGCCGAAGCGGACGGCGTTTTCGACGAGGTTGGTGATGGCGCGATGCAAATCGTCGGGCCGCGCCGTGATCATCGCGTGGGCAGGACCCTCGTAGCTGACCTTGTGTCCCATATCGATGAACTGGTCGGCGATCAGTTGCAGAGTGGTCGCGATGTCGACAAGCGTCATCGATTCCAGCCGGCGATCGTTGCGCAGGAACGACAGCACGGACTCGAGCATCGAGCGCATCTGGTCGAGGTCGCGCAGCATGTGACGGCGATGCACCTCATCCTCGATGAATTCGGAACGCAGCCGCAGCCGCGTGATCGGCGTCCGCAGGTCGTGGCTGATGGCGGCGAGCATTCGCGTCCGGTCGTCGATCAGACTGGTGATGCGGTCGCGCATCCGGTTGAATGCCTTGGCGACGGAACGGATTTCTTCCGGACCGCGCTCGGGCAGGGGAGCGGCGGTGCCGCTCAGGCTGAAATTCTCGGCAGCCTTCGCGAACGATGACAGCGGCGCGGTCAGCGCTCGCGCCGCCCACAACCCGAGCAGAGTCAGGCTGATCGCCGCGAACAGGAGCGTCGCTGTCCATGGGCCGCCCCAGAACCGGGGATGGTTCCGATCCGGCAGCAGCCGTACCGATATCTTGGCGCCATCGGGCAACACGACGCCGACACGTTCGGCCGGCGACGGGCCCTTGAATCCGAATAGTCGGTAATCGGCTCCGAGGTGATGGCGCAACACGCGCAGAATGTGACTATCGGGTTCGACGGCCGTGGCGTCTGCGTCCGATGCCAACAATCTGATGTCGAGTTGCGGAAACGTCCGTGTGATGTCGTCAATCAGCCGGAGCCGTTCCGCCGTCGGCGCCTTTCCGATCAGCTCGACGGCGGCGAGGAAATGGCCGTGGCCGCGATCGACCAGCGGATCGGGCGCATCAGGCCGGTGCAGCCAGAAGATCGACGAGATGATCAGATGGAGGACAATGATTGAAACGACGATCAGGGCAGCGATTTGCCCGCTAATGCCCTTGAGGTTCAATAATCCCGGAAATTTCATGGTCGATCGCTCATGGCTATTCGCTGCCGATTGCGACACGTCATGCCGGTTCCACCACGGGCGTAAACATGTATCCGCCGGAGCGTACCGTCTTGATCATGGTCGCCTGGGCGGGATCGCTCTCGATCTTGCGCCGGATGCGGCTGACCAGCACGTCGATACTGCGCTCGAACGATCCGGCGTTGCGGCCCTGCGTGAGATCGAGAAGGCTGTCACGCGACAGCACCCTGCCGGGGCGTTCGCAGAATGTGCGGAGCAGATCGAATTCGGCGCTGGTCATCGCCACGCGCGCCCCCGCGGGATTGCGCAGCTCGCGCAAGCGGAAATCGATACGCCATCCGAGAAAGGTCATCGTGCTGGCGCCGCGCACCGCGCTCGCGGTCAGCGCGCTGGCCTGACGGCGCAAGACCGCACCGATGCGGGCCAGCAACTCGCGCGGATTGAACGGCTTTGCGAGATAGTCGTCCGCTCCCATTTCCAATCCGAGGATGCGATCGACATCCTCGCCGCGCGCGGTCAACATGATGATCGGCACCTCGGACTCGGCGCGCACCTTGCGGCAGAGGCTGAGGCCGTCTTCCCCCGGCAACATGACATCGAGGATCACGAGATCGACCCGGCGGTCGGCCATCACCCGGTGCATCTCGTTGCCGTCGGACGCGGTCGAGACGTTGCAGGAGTTGGTGCGGAGATAGCGCGCGATCAGCGCGCGCGTTTCGCGATCGTCTTCGACGACAAGAATGTTGGGAGGTGCGATGGCCATGCCGTGTTGTCTCGCGGATTCGGGAGCGGGTGCAGTGGATTTTTGTTTCGAAACATTTCTGCAGTCGGGGCTGCAATACGATGCAACACCCTGAAACGGCAATAAAAAGGCTGCGTTAAGATTGTTAACCATAGGCTCGGCGCATCGCAAAGCCTATTCCGGAGCTCTCATGACCTCAATCGCCGCCGCAAGCGCCGCCAGCTATCAGTCACCGCTTCAGAAGCTGCAGGCCGAGCTTCAATCGGAAGTCTCTTCCGGCGCCATCAGCTCCGAGGATCAGACTGCGCTCTCCTCCGCGCTGACCGATATCGACTCCTC
>JAFEFK010000158.1 GCA_018240625.1 Pseudomonadota bacterium | reverse complement strand
TTTCATGTGGTGGCCCCGGACATGCGCGGTTTCGGTCAGACCACCGCGCCTGCGGATATCGAGGCCTACAGCATTTTCGACCACGTCGGCGACATGGTCGCTCTGGTCGAGGCGCTGGATGCCAGGCAGGCGGTGATCGTCGGCCATGACTGGGGCGCGCCCGTCGCCTGGCACAGCGCCATGTTCCGGCCGGATATCTTCACCGCCGTCGCAGGCTTGAGCGTCCCGCCCCCGCTGCGTGGCCGCGAACGGCCGCTCGAGGCTCTTCGCAAGAACGGCATCACAAATTTCTATTGGCAATATTTCCAGACGCCGGGGGTCGCCGAAAGCGAGTTCGAGCGCGATGTCGGCTTTTCGATGCGCGCCATCGTCGGGCGCGGCTTTACCGATCCGGCCGCCTCCCTGTTTGTCGAGGAGGGCAAAGGCTTTCTCGGAGACCCGACGATCGCGCGTGTCTTGCCGGACTGGATCAGCGAGAGCGAGCTTTCCCATTTCGTCGAAACCTATCGAAAGTCCGGCTTTCGCGGCGGGTTCAACTGGTATCGCAATATCGATCGCAACTGGGAGCTGACCGCGCCCTGGCACGGCGCGCAAATTGTTCAGCCGTCGCTCTTCATCGCCGGCTCAAAGGATTCCGTCATCACCGGGCTGATCGGCGCAAAACGCGTCGGAGATATGGAGCGGGTGGTGCCGAACCTCACGCGGAAGCTCATCCTTGACGGCGCCGGGCACTGGATCCAGCAGGAGCGGCCTGCCGAGGTCAACGTGGCGCTGATCGAATTTCTCAGGCAGGTCAGCGCAGCTTAGAGCCTTTCGCTTCTGATGGAATCAGAAGCGGAGCTCTATGTTTTTGGTTTAACGCTATAGGCAACCTAGTAGAGGCCACGGCCCGACAGCAATTCGCTTGGTCCATGCCGGTCGACCGGCGCATAAGCTGCGACGGGACGAACATCGCGCGATACGTAGTCGCCGTTGCCGTCATACGAAACCGCGCGCGGATTATCCGGGGTGCGCGGGTGTGCCCGGACGCGGCCGGATGCGGACATCTCGGAGGTGGCGTTGATCGAGGCCATATCCGCCGAACTGTTTCCGAGCGTGTAGGGCCGCTCGTCCGGCATCGGAACATCGCCGCGCATCGCGCGTCCAGGTGGTGCATACTCTGGCACGAACGGGCGGGCCGAGGCGATCCGGACCGCGGACGGCGACGGAGCCGGTTCGTTGGTGCGAAGCGTTGCGATCAATTGACGGTCGTCGGAGCCCTCGAGCGGCGCGCGTCCGACATACTCAACGCGGACTTGTGCGACGCCCCTGCCCTTGAACTCGAGCAATTCGGCAGCGCGGTTCGACACGTCGATCAGGCGGTTGCCGTGGTAGGGCCCGCGATCGTTGACGCGCACGATCAGGGAGCGGCCGTTGCTGAGATTGGTCACCCGCGCGTAGCATGGCAACGGCAACGTCGGATGCGCTGCCGTCAGCGAGGCCATATCGAAAACCTCGCCATTGGCCGTCAAGCGGCCATGGAAGTCGTTGCCGTACCAGGAGGCCAGACCTTCAGCGCGGTAGTGGGTATTTTCCTCCGGCACATAGACCCGCCCGGCAACCGTATAGGGTTTGCCGACCCGGTAGGTCCCGCCGCCTTTCGGCACCGGCTCACCGAAGGCAACAACCCGCGGACTGCTCGATACCCCGTATTTCGGGTCGATACGGCTGAATTTGCCCGACGAGGCGCAGTTGGCCAGCATCAGGCACATACCCGCGGCCGCCATAACGCCCGCCGCCCGGCCGATTCGAACTGAGCCTGGATTCCCCATTTGCCCCAATACCATTATTCCGGCGGCATGCCCACGCACCGCAACGCCGAATACCATGATACGGCCCACATCCGTACCAAGCTATGAACATATCTCAGCGCAAACGCGGCGGAAATGGGGAGAGCGCCCCTGTCGCAAAGGGAGTGGTAAATCAAAGGTTGCCTTTCGGCATGTCCGGATCGGGCTGCTCGAAGGCAATTCCGATCCGGTTATGCTTGATCCATATGATCCGGCAGAGTCGAACCATGCGATCTTTCTCGGTCATGAGTTGGAAATGGGAGGGGACGAAGGCTGAATCGGGGACCTCAACGGCGGCTCCGTCGGCGGAGATGTTCAGCAGCCGGCACCGCGTGCTCAATCCACCGGACGAAATGTAAGCCGGTTCGTCGGTCTCCGTCCGCGGGTGTTTGCGTCGATCGTCCATGCGGAAGCGACTTTACCGCCTTGGGCCTAACGAAACGCCAATGCGCGGAGCGATCGAGGAGCCGTCTGCGCCGGTGGGTGGGCCGTACAGCCAACAGCGTCGATTCCCTGGATATCGACAACGCGGGCGCAGCGGGAGGTATTCAACCCGAAGCGGTCCTCACTAAATCCCGGACAGTCGACACTGTTGAACCAG
>JAFEFK010000157.1 GCA_018240625.1 Pseudomonadota bacterium | reverse complement strand
GCCTGACATGGGAGTCGATGAACGATATTTACCGGCAAGCGACCCTGGAAGCCGATTCCATGCTCAAACAGTCCGCAGACAAATTCGCGACGCTGGTGCAGGGCATGAAGCAAATGACTGCGGAAATGCACACCGAGCTCGAAGCGACCCGCATCGAATTGCGGCGTGGCATCCTTGAAATGCCGCAGGAGGCCGCTGAAAACACCGCCCAGATGCGTAAGGTGATCGTTGATCAGATCGAAGCTCTCGCCGAGCTGAACCGGATCGTCGCGCGTCACAGCCACGGGTTCGATGTCGTCAGCAGCAGCCGCTCCAACTCGCAGCGCGAGGAAGAGCCTGTGATGGCCACGGCAGGCAGCCGCGGCGATACAATGGCACGCCCTGTATCCCGCATGCGTGACGCCGGCAGTGCATCAAACCTGCCGCCGCCGGATCTCGGCATGCCGTCAGCCCGCCGCACAGAAGCGCCGCCCGTCAGTCCGGCGAGCGCAGATCAGGGCCGTGACGGCTGGCTCTCTGATCTGTTGAACCGCGCCGATACCGGGGATAGCGATCGCGATGCCCCGCGTGGACGCCCGCAACAGGCTGCGGCAGCAAATCCGCTGGATTCGTTGTCACTCGACATCGGCCGCCTGATGGATCGCAATCTGGCTAGCGAGATGTGGGACCGGTACCAGCGCGGCGAGCGCAAAGCATTCAGCAAGCGCCTCTATACGCCGGCCGGGCAAAAGGCTTTCGATGAGGTTGCTCGCAAGTACCGCGCCGACCGCAGCTTCAAGCAAACGGTGGATCGTTACATCACCGAATTCGAACGGCTGCTCGACGAAGTCGCGCGCGATGAGCGGGGGCCGGTAGAGCTTCGCGGCCATCTGACATCGGAGACGGGATTGGTCTACACCCTGCTCGCTCACGCGGCGGGCCGGCTGGGATAAGCCGATTTAGTTCGGTCTTAGAAAACGGAGGCGCGAGCTTCCTTTTTTGCAACTCGGCTTGCGGGTTGCAGAGGCTCTCAGCGTCTGCGCGGGGGAGCCGGCGCCGCCTGCGCGGGTGCAGACGCACTACTGTTGCTGCTGCTGCTCGCCCCAAACAGCAGACGAGTGGGGTTGCGATCCAGATTATTGACGGCGCGGCTGATGTCGGCGAGCGTACGGCGGCCGTCGGTCATGAGCGCGCCCGACCGCTTGTTGAAATCGTCGGCCAGGTCACGAATCGACTTCACCGCCTGAAGCAATTCTCCGCCTCCCTTGCCGCCGGCGATGGCATCGAGGCCAAGCATCAAATCGTCCGTCTTGGTCATGACGCCGTCCGCCTTGACCATCACCTCGTTAAACTTCTGCACCACGTCGTCGATTTTTCCTGCGTTGCGCGCGAGCGATGCGGTGAACGTTTCGACGTTCTGCAATGAGTTCTTCACGGCATCCTGATTTTC
>JAFEFK010000156.1 GCA_018240625.1 Pseudomonadota bacterium | reverse complement strand
TTGCGGCCATGCGGATAGCGAATGTCAAATCCACTCCATTAGCGGAATAAAAGCGATGTCAAGACTTGAAGCGTCGGGCATTGCGTAGTCAAAGTCAGCCATGCCCATCGATTCATCGAAATTCTTCGACAGTATCCGCATCAAGCCGAACAAGCTGAGCGCGAAGCAGCAGGCGGCTGCGCGCGAAGAAGCGATTATGTGCGAAGCGCCCGGCTGCAAGAACAAGGGCGGGCATCGTGCGCCGAAAGCACGCGGTAATGAGAAGGAGTATTGGCACTTCTGTCTCAACCACGTTCGCGAATACAATCAGGGCTACAATTTCTTTCAGGGCATGGCCGCCGACGCCGTTGCGCGCTATCAAAAGGATGCGCTGACCGGCCACCGGCCGACCTGGAAGATGGGCGCCAACGGCACCAAGGGCAAAGGCAAGACCGGCGACGTCGATCTCGACGGCGCGGCCGACCCCTTCAGCATGTTCAGCGAATTAAATGGTCGCGGCAAGTGGCGTCCCGGTCCGGGATCAGGATCGGAAGCCAAAGCCGAGACCCGCAAGATCTTCAACGCCGAGCGCAAAGCGCTGCAGGTGATGGGGCTCGGCGCCGACGCCACGCTTGAGACCGTCAAGGCAAAATACAAGCTCCTGGTGAAGCAGCATCACCCCGACGCCAATGGCGGCGACCGTTCGACGGAAGATCGCCTGATCGAGATCATCAAGGCGTACAATTATCTCAAGACGGTGGTGCGCGGCGTCTGAACCGACGCGTTGACGTAGAGGCGGGCGCGATGACGATCGAGATGCGTTCAGCGGTCGATTTCTACGAACGTCATCCGATCTCGGCGGAGATCATTCTCGCCAAACTGGATGCCGGCCGGGGACACCTCAACGGCCTCGCGCCATCGGACTTGTTTGCGCACGATCAGGATCATTATGGCGGGCTTGCCGCCAACGATGCGCTGGCGCAACGTGCCAGCATCGGACAAGGCTCCCGGGTCGTGGATTTTTGTGCAGGGCTCGGCGGGCCGGCGCGCTATTTCGCGCATCGATACGGCGCCGATGTTACCGGCATCGAACTGACGCCCGCGCGTGTCAGGGGCGCAGAGGAACTGACGCGGCGGGTCGGGCTACAAGACCGGGTGCGCATGATCGGCGGCGACGTGATGCGGGTGCCGCTGCCCGACGCCAGCGCCGATGCCGTGATCAGCCAGGAAGCGCTGCTTCACGTGCCCGACAAGGCCCGCGCGCTGGCCGAGGCTTTTCGAATCCTGAAACCCGGCGGCCGGCTCGCATTCACGGATTGGGTCGCTCATCGCACGCTATCTGCCGGCGACCGGGAGTTGATGTGGCAGGGCATGGCCGTCACCGATCTCTACAGCCTCGCGACGTATGCCGACCTCATCCGCGACGCGGGCTTCTCGGTATTCCCGGCGGAGGATCTCACGGCAGACTGGGGCGAGATTCTGCGCGAGCGGCTCGCCATGTATCGAAAGCTGCGTGCGGACGCACAGGCGGCGGGCGCGCCGGCCGGCCATGATGCATTCTATGAAAGCTACGTGCGCTTTGTCGATCTGGTGAACGACGCGGCCCTCGGTGGCGGGCGCTTCACCGCTCAAAAGCCGGCCTGATTGGTCATCGCTGGACCGCGGGGCGCGCGAAGCCAGCTATTCTTCTCCCGCATCCAGATTATTTTTTCTCCAGCATCAATGTGCCCTTGTTCTGGATGACGCCCTGAATTCCATGGGCGAGGCGGCTGAGCAGCCATGGCAATGTCACTTCGAGGCGAACGTGGTCCTCGAATACGTCCATGATTCCTGACACCTGCTGCTTCATGGCCGTGACGGAAAACGCCAGCCGGTCGCCGCTCCACACCTCTTCGTTGACCTGAATGAGCTGGGCGTATTGCGTTCGCGCGCTGCCAAGCCCGGCCTTCATCCGCCGCAGCGCTTCTTCCTTGCCGAGGTGATGGGGGATAGAAACCACGAGAGGTTGGGTCATGCTCGATCCATTGATGATTGGCTTGCGCGTTTCGCGAGGCGCTTGACAGGGATGTTGATGCCACGCTTGCGGTGCCGCCACCATGTCGCGGCGCCGGCGATGGCGGCAATGACGAGCACTGCAGGAATCCAGATCAGTTTGGCGACGTGAGCATGGTGGGACAGGGCGCCATAGTCATGCAGCGCCGATACTGCCAGCACGCCCGGCAGCACGTGCGCGGGAGCCCAAAGCAGGATCGCCGGAATGTTCACCGCAAAAAACCGCAGCGGTGGCATGTCCAGCGCACCCGCCGTGATCGGTACAAATGCGCGGACCGGCGGCACGAACCGCGCGAAGAACACCGCGAGCGTGCCCCAGCGATTGAAGAACGTTTCGCTTTGCGCGATCACGCCGGGATATCGGGACATTGGCCAGGCACTGAGGATTTCGCGCTTGGACCGATGCCCGATCCAGAACGCCGTTCCATCGCCGATCGCCGCGCCGAGGACGGCGGCGGCCAGAACGTCCACCAGCTGCAACTGGCCACCGGGAATAAGCCCGCTCAGCGCGAGAATAATGGTCGAACCGGGCACGATCGAACCGAGCACCGGCACTGCCTCGAACAATGCCGCCAGAAATATCGTGAGATAGGCGAGCCAAGCATGGGCCGACACGAACGCCATCAATGGGTCAATCAATGAGCTCACGAATGTCCTGCTTCTGGCGTCCCACCTAGACGGATTCCCGCCCGATTAGCACAATCTGTCGGCGGCAACGCTGCCGGAGGTCGATGGTTCGGTTCCGGTCGAGGTTTTGTCCCCAAGCGGGGCTGATTCGCATTGCAGCCTTTCAAAAACCGCAGCTAATGCCTATCTTGATGATATCTCAACGGAACTTTGATCGCGCGGTGGGCTTCTGCCGGCCACCGCTCTCTGCTAGGTTTTGTTTCGAGCCCACCATCCGCAGCCACGCGCAGTTCTGGTTTCGGGAGCGCCCCGGAGCCTCGGAGGATTGATGACGACCGCCGCCATGACCAAAGCTGAAACGCCCGCCGGTATGCCAGACATGAAGGTGTCGGTGCGGCAGGTGTTCGGAATCGATACCGATCTCGAGGTTCCTGCTTATTCCGAAGCGGATCCGCATGTGCCCGATGTCGATCCGGATTACCGGTTCGACCGGCCGACCACGCTCGCGATCCTTGCGGGCTTCTCCCGGAATCGCCGCGTCATGGTCTCGGGCTATCACGGCACCGGCAAATCGACCCACATCGAGCAGGTCGCCGCACGGCTGAACTGGCCGTGCGTGCGCGTCAACCTCGACAGCCATATCAGCCGTATCGATCTCGTCGGCAAGGACGCGATCGTGGTCAAGGACGGCAAGCAGGTCACCGAATTCCGCGACGGCATCCTGCCGTGGGCCTACCAGAACAACGTGGCGCTGTGCTTCGACGAATACGACGCCGGCCGCCCCGACGTGATGTTCGTGATCCAGCGCGTGCTGGAATCCTCCGGCCGGCTGACGCTGCTCGACCAGAGCCGGGTCATCAAGCCGCATCCGGCGTTCCGTCTGTTCGCGACCGCCAACACCATCGGCCTCGGCGATACCTCGGGTCTCTATCACGGCACCCAGCAGATCAACCAGGCGCAGATGGACCGCTGGAACATCGTCACCACGCTGAACTATCTGCCGCACGACAACGAGGTCGAGATCGTGCTGGCCAAGGCCAAGGCCTATCGCACGCCGGAAGGCCGCGACACCGTCGGCAAGATGGTGCGGCTCGCCGATCTGACGCGCAACGCCTTCGCCAACGGCGATCTCTCCACGGTGATGAGCCCGCGTACGGTCATTACCTGGGCCGAAAATACCGAGATTTTCGGCGACATCGGTTTTGCGTTCCGCGTGACGTTCCTCAACAAGTGCGATGAACTCGAACGCCCGCTGGTCGCCGAGTTCTATCAGCGCTGCTTCAATGCCGAATTGCCGGAGAGTTCGGTGAACGTGGCGTTGAGCTGATCTCTTGACCTCTCCCCGCGAGCGGGGAGAGGTCGGCAAGCGAAGCGAGCCGGGTGAGGGGCTTCGCATCATGCCATTGAATGTTTTTGCCCCTCACCCCGACCCTCTCCCCGCGAGCGGGGAGAGGGAGAGGCATCATGAGCACACCACCACCCCGCAACAAGTTCCGCACCGGCGCCAAGGAGGCGCCGACCGAGCCGTTCAAGCGCGCGGTCACATCCTGCCTGCGCGCGATCGCGAAGGCGCCCGAACTTGAAGTGACGTTTGCCGCCGAACGACCCGGCCTGTCGCCGGGCAAGGCACGGTTGCCCGAACCGGCGCGCAAAATGAGCAAGCGCGATGCGGCGATTGTTCGCGGGCACGCGGATTCCATCGCCCTGAAACTCGCCTGCCACGATCCGAAGGTGCATCGCAAGCTGATGCCCGGCAATCCGCAGGCGCGCGGCGTGTTCGAGGCCGTCGAGCAGGCCCGCGTCGAGGCGATCGGGTCGCGCCGCATGGCCGGCGTCGCCAAAAACCTCACCGCGATGCTCGACGATCATTTCCATCGCGGCAAGTTCGACGAGATCACCGATCGCGCCGACGCGCCGCTGTCGGACGCGCTGGCGATGCTGGTGCGCGAACGGCTCACCGGGCTCGCGCCGCCCACGGCCGCGCGCAGGATGGTTGACCTGTGGCGTCCGATCCTCGAGGACAAGATCGGCGCGCGGTTGGATCAGCTCAATCGCGTGACCGAGGATCAGGCGAAGTTCGGCGACGTGGTGCACGATCTGTTGTCCGCGCTCGAACTCGGCGACGACACCAACGCCGAGGCCGACGACGACGAGAATCAGGACGACAACCGCGAGGGCGAGAACGATCAGTCCGGTGCGGAGGGATCGCCCGACGGCGACGCCGCGCAGGAAATGAGCGCCGATCAGGCGCAGGACACCACCGACGAGATGTCCGACAGCGCGATGGAAAGCGCGCAGGCCTCGACCAGCGATACCTTCGACGACGGCGAGCTCGGCGACGATGAGACCCCCGGCGAAGCCACACGGCCCAATGCGAAGGGCGCCAACGAGCCGCGCGGGCCGGAATATCATGCCTTCGCGCCGAAGTTCGATGAGGTCATAGCGGCGGAAGACCTCTGCGATCACGACGAACTGGAGCGGCTGCGCAGCTATCTCGACAAGCAGCTAGCGCATCTGCAAGGCATCGTGGCGCGGCTGGCCAACCGCCTGCAGCGCCGTTTGATGGCGCAGCAGAACCGCGCCTGGGAATTCGATCTCGAGGAAGGCATTCTCGATCCGGCGCGGCTGTCGCGTATCGTGATCGACCCGTATCAGCCGCTGTCGTTCAAGCACGAGAAGGAAGCCACCTTCCGTGACACGGTGGTCACGCTGCTGCTGGACAATTCCGGCTCGATGCGCGGACGCCCGATTACGGTGGCGGCCACTTGCGCCGATATTCTGGCGCGGACGCTGGAGCGCTGCGGCGTCAAGGTCGAGATTCTCGGCTTCACGACGCGGGCCTGGAAAGGCGGGCAGTCGCGCGAGGCGTGGTTGGCCGCCGGCAAGCCTGTCAATCCGGGACGGCTCAACGATCTTCGTCACATCATCTACAAGTCTGCTGATGCACCTTGGCGGCGTGCGCGAAAAAATCTCGGCCTGATGATGCGCGAAGGGCTGCTCAAGGAAAACATCGACGGCGAGGCGCTGGACTGGGCGCACAAGCGCCTGCTGGCGCGCACCGAACAGCGCAAGATCCTGATGATGATTTCCGACGGCGCCCCGGTCGACGATTCCACGCTGTCGGTCAATGCCGGTAATTATCTGGAGCGTCACCTGCGCTGGATCATCGAGGAAATCGAGACGCGCTCGCCGGTCGAATTGATCGCGATCGGCATCGGCCATGACGTGACGCGCTATTATCGCCGGGCTGTAACCATCGTGGACGCCGAAGAACTCGGCGGCGCCATTACCGAAAAACTCGCCGAGCTGTTCAGCGAGACGCAAGAGACGCCGGCGGCTCCGGTGCGGCGGCCGCGCAAGCTGCATTCGTAAAGCGCTTCCCCTCATATAAGGCTTGTGACTGCGGAATCTCGACAGAGTTATGGAGTTGCCGCGATGACAGCGTTTTCCCTCCCCCCTTGCGGGGGAGGGTCAGGGAGGGGGGTCCACAAAGCCAGGCCTTCTTCTGCCACCCCCACCCCCGACCCCTCCCCGCATGGGGGAGGGGAGCCGATGGACCGCCGCCACATTCTCAGACTCGGCGCAGTGGCCGCTTCCCTTGCGATCATGCCTGCCGCCGCCCGCGCGCAATTCGCCATGCGGCCGCCGAAGCAGGCGTCGCCCGATGAATTATCGGCGACGGTCCCGACATCGATCACCGTCAACAGCAGGCCCATCGCATCCTTCGATCTGCGCGATAAATCGCGCACCCGCTTCGGGGCATTGCAATTTCGCAGCGGATTGATCCTGACCTCGTCGTTTCGCGGTTTCGGCGGTCTCTCCAGCCTGCGCCTCGATCCGAAAGGCGAGCAGTTCATCTCGGCCAGCGACAAGGGCACCTGGTTCACGGGCCGCATCGTTTATAGCGGAAAGGAGATGACGGGTCTTTCCAATGTCGAGGCCGCGCCGATGCTGGGGAGCGACGGCAAGCCGATCACCGCGCGCGGCTGGTTCGATACGGAGTCGATCGCGCTCGACGGATCGCTGGTCTATGTCGGCCTCGAGCGGGTCAACCGGATCATGCGGTTCGACTTCGGCAAAGGGTTTACCCGCGCGCGGGGCGAGGAAGTCGTCGACGTGCCGGCGGCAATTCGCAAACTGCCGTTCAACCGCGGGCTCGAGGCGATGGTCGTCGTGCCGCGCGGCAAGCCGCTCGGCGGTACGCTGATCGCTATTTCCGAGCGCGGCCTCGACGCCAACAAAAACATCATGGCATTCCTGATAGGCGGGCCGTCGCCGGGACAGTTCGCGATCCGCCGTACCGACAACTACGACATCAGCGACGCCTGCCTGCTGCCTTCGGGCGATCTTCTCATCCTCGAGCGGAAGTTTTCGCTGCGTGGCGGCATCGGCATCCGCATCCGGCGCATCGCGCTGAAATCCATCGCGCCCGGGGCGCTGGTCGATGGCCCTTCGATCTTCGATGCCGATCTGGGGCAGGAGATCGATAATTTTGAAGGCCTCGACGCTTATGTAGATGCCGACGGCAACACCGTGCTGACGATGGTGTCGGACGACAATTTCTCGATGATCCAGCGCACGCTGCTGATGCAATTCACGCTGATCGACGATTGATATCGCAGCCCGCATCCGCGGCGTCTCACATCTGAGACAGGCGCGTCGCATCCGTGACACGCGACAAGCCGGGCTGTGCCGCGCGAGCGGGACATAGCCTGCAAGAAAATAATCGGGATCACACGCCGACAGCTCTCCCGACCGCAAAATTGCCATTGGCATGGCGCTTGCTGATCGTCCTGATAACGCGCGGAAGACGCGTTGCGATGAAACCGTCAACGGGAGGACATGTCATGGAGATCGGCTACTTTACGATGCCTTCGCATCCGCCGGAATGCGGCCTGAAGGAAGGTCACGACTGGGATTT
>JAFEFK010000155.1 GCA_018240625.1 Pseudomonadota bacterium | reverse complement strand
GCGGTCGCTATCTGTTGGCCGCCGACGCCGTCAGCATCCGCAAGAATCTGGACGATGACATCATTCCGAAGAACACCTGGGACAAGGAGCGATGCCGCGCCAGTTTCGCGCGCATCAGGGCGATGGAAGCCGCTGGGGTCAAGGTGATCTGCGGTCACGATGACGCGCAATGGGCGTCGTTGCGCAAGTCGGTGGACGCCTATGACTGATCCGATCACAAAATCGCTTCCGGAGAGCGGCGGCAATGCGGCCGAGGCGCTGTCAACGCGGCCCAAGATCATTGGCGCAAGGGTCAAGCGTACCGAGGATCCGCGGCTTCTTACCGGCAAGGGGGCCTATGTCGATGATCGGAAAGTCGCGGGCATGCTGCATGTCGCATTCCGGCGCAGCGATCATTCCCATGCGTCGATCAAGGCAATTGATGTCGAAGCTGCGCGCCGGGCGCCCGGCGTGGTTGCCGTATTCACGGCGGAGAATCTGACGGCGGTGAACGCCGTCTTCGCCACGTCGCGAATGAAGAATTATCACACCACGCCGATCACCGCGCTTGCGGTTGACAAGGTTCGTTATGTCGGCGAGCCGGTTGTCGGCGTCATCGCCGAGAGCCGCTATCTCGCCGAGGATGCGCTTGAGCTGATCGAGATCGATTTCGAGCCGCTTGGCGTCGTGATCGATCCCGAGGAAGCGCTCAAAGAAACTTCGCCGATCCTGCACCGGTCGGCGGGAACCAACGTGCTGTGCTTCCGCGAATTCAAGACCGGTGACGCGGAGGCAGCCATTGCATCGGCGCCGGTTCGCGTGTCGGGTCGTTTCCGTTTTCATCGCAAGACACCGCTGGCGATGGAGAACCGGACCTATCTTGCTGAATATGAAGCAGGTCGCGATGAGCTGACCCTTTATACGTCATCGCAGGTGCCGGGGATCGTGCGCGATGCTCTGTCCGAAGCGCTCGACATGCCCGGGAGCCGGTTGCGCGTCGTCGCTCCGGACGTCGGCGGCGGCTTTGGCGGCAAGGCGTCGCTTTATTCCGAGGAGTTGTTTGTTGCATTCGCCGCGCGCCAACTCGGCCGCGCAGTGAAGTGGACCAGCGACCGGATGGAAGATCTCGCCGCGACCAGCCAGGCCTTCGATCAGATCGTCGATGCGGAGTTGGCGCTCGCCGCGGACGGGACGGTGCTCGCGTTAAAAGCTGAGGTCATTGGCGACGTCGGCGCCTATTCGATCTATCCCTGGACGGCGGTGATCGAACCCGTTCAGGTTGTCAGTTTCCTGCCCGGCCCTTACAAGATCGCGAATTATCTGGGGCGTGTGCGCGGCGTTGCCACCTCCAAGCCGCCCACGGGACCCTACCGCGGGGTCGGTCGGCCGACTTCGACATTCGTCACCGAGCGCTTGATGGATATGGCGGCCCATCAGCTCGGTATGGATCCGGTGTCGCTGCGGTTGAAGAACATGATCCAGCCGAACGAATTTCCCTATCGGATCGGCTCCGGCATCGTCTGGGATCAGTGCGCATTCACGGAGTGCCTTCAGGCGGCCTGCGCGACAGTCGATTATCCAGCGCTGCGAAAGCGTCAAGCGGAAGCCCGTGCCGCGGGCCGCTGGTTCGGCATCGGCATTGCCTGTTATGCCGAACTGACCGGCATCGGCTCGCGCATTTCGGTCGCGCCCGGCATGCCGCTCAACACCGGCACCGAGACCGCCAAGATCACCATGGATTCCACCGGCGCGATCACGGCTTCGTTCGGAGTCGCCGCGATGGGGCAGGGGCTGGAGACGACTCTGGCCCAAGTGGTGGCCGAGCATCTCGGCGGGCGCGTCAAGGATGTCCGGGTGGTTGTGGGTGACAGCGCGGTCGTTCCCAATGCGACCGGGAGCTATGCCAGCCGCAGCGCGGTCCTCGCCGGCGGCGCAGCAACGCTGGCTGCGCAAGAAGTCAAGGAAAAGATGCTG
>JAFEFK010000154.1 GCA_018240625.1 Pseudomonadota bacterium | reverse complement strand
GTTCCTGCCGAACAAATTTATAGCCGTCGATCTGCTATTGCGGATACGGCTCCAGAGAGCCTTCTCGGCGTCAGTCTGATTGATGCGCAATCGCCGCACCATACCGGTTAACTTCAGATCTGCGCCACGCATAAAGCGCCCCTCACCCGGAGACCTCGCTTCGCTCGTCTCCGACCTCTCCCCGCAAGCGGGGAGAGGTTAAGAGCACCCGCGGAAACATTCAGCGATCGCTTACCCCACCAATCCCTGCATCGGTTTCACGGCCGCGCTATCGGGGAACACCGCCTGCGCCAACACCTGCTCACCGAGGCCGAGATGATCGTGCAGCACACCCTTGACCACCGCGCGCAGGTCCGTGGTCGGTGCGAGGTCGCGCGCCTGATAGAGATTCGCCGTCTTCAATCCCGGCCAGTCCGCAATCACGCGCCCGCCTTTCAGCGCACCGCCGGCGAGCAGCGCGATCGTGCCGGTGCCGTGATCGGTGCCGCTGGTGCCGTTGATGCGCGCGGTCCGTCCGAACTCGGTCGCGACCACGACGACCGTGTCGCGCCAGCGCTCGCCGAGCCCGGTTTCGAATTCCGCGAACGCCCCATCGAGACCCGACAGCAGAAATGCCAGCCGTCCAACAGGACCGCCTTCGTTGGCGTGGGTATCCCAGCCATCGAAGGCCAATGCGCCGATGCGTGGGCCGTCATCGGCGGCCATCAGTTTCGCCGCCCCCTTCGCGGCGAAGCGCATCGCGGCGACCGCGTTGCCGCCCTTCGGCTTCATGTCCGCTCCGCTCGCCGACTTCTCGAGCTTCAATCCCTGCGCCAGGGCTTCATGCAATGCCGGGTCGCGATGACCATAGAGATCGAGCAGCCGCATCGCGGTGTCATCTGCCGCCTGCGGCAAGATTGCAGGCGCCCAGCCGACGGTCGGCGCAGGTCCGCGCAACACCAGCGGCGTGGTCGGGCCGACCGCGAGCGCGCTCATGACCCGCTCGCCTTTCGGCAGCGCGCCGAGCGCGCGGTTGAGCCAGCCGGATTGCACACGGCCAGGACCCGCGAAGCCGCTCTCGAGCACGTCCTGGCCATCGAAGTGCGAGCGGTCGCGATACGGTGTTGCCACCGCATGCACCACGGCGGCCTGTTTGTCGCGATACATGCGCGCGAATACCGGCATCGACGGATGCAGCGCAAAGAACGAGTCGAGCCCGATCGCTGCATGCGGCCCGTCTGTCGTCAGCGCGATGGCGCCGTGCAGCCCCGCATAGTCGGGGTCGCCTACCGGAGCCACGGTCGCAAGACCGTCGAGTGCGCCGCGCAGGATCACGACGATCACCCGCGGATCGCGGCCGTCGGCAGCCCGCGCAAATTTCGGCAAGTAAGCCCATGCCGCGAAGGACGCGCCGCCAAGCATCAATGCCCGCCGCGAGACTCCGGCTGCCGTCAGGCTTTCACAGCAATCCATGGTTACCTCCTCTGGAATTCCGGCGACATCAACAACAGCGCCAGCGCCTGCTCGCGCGATTCCGCGCGTGCCACAGCCTGCCGGGTCTCGTGCGATGCCGCATCCGCCGCTGCGACTTCAAGCAAGTCGCGCGGATCGATGCTCGGTGCGATCCGCGATGAAATCCGCGCGGCGATGTCGAGGCGCAGCTTCATGCCCTCAGGCGCAGCCCATGCGGCGTTGGTGTCGGGAAAGCCGTTCGGTCCCGGCGGCGTCCACAACGGCTGACCCAGCATGTTCAGCCCACCGAGATAGAGGCCGGGGTCTTCAGGTATGCGCGCCAGCAGCCGCCCCGACGCGATCAGATACTCGTAAGGGCTGCGCATCTTGGTCAGCGGCGCATGCCATGCTTCGTCCGAGTCGACGAGCGCCAGCATCATCGCTTTGAGATCGCCATCGGTTTTGGTGAACACACCTTGCAGCCGTGTCACCAGTGCCGGTGGTGGATCGTCGGCAACGAAATGACGCACGAATTTAGTGGCGATGAATTTTGCGGTCGTGGGATGCCGGGCGATGTCCGCCAGCGCCGCCTCGCCCT
>JAFEFK010000153.1 GCA_018240625.1 Pseudomonadota bacterium | reverse complement strand
TCGCAAGGCGCGCCGGAATATCTCGAAGCGGTGACCGCGGAAGAGCCTACCGACGAGGATGGCGCGGTATTCGATGGCACAAGCATGGGCGGCGACGGCGGCGGCGATCTGTTTTCGCAGGCGGTCGCCGTCGTGAAGCGCGACCGCAAGGCCTCGACCAGCTACATCCAGCGCCGCCTCCAGATCGGATATAACCGCGCCGCGTCCCTGATGGAGCGGATGGAACTCGAAGGCATCGTCGGACAGGCCAATCACGCAGGAAAGCGCGAAATCCTGATCGAGGAAGAAGAAGGCCGCTTCTGAAGCATGATCAACACAATGGATGATCCTGCTTCGGAGTCGCGAAATCGCCACAGCGCGGCGTTAGCGCCAGCGATGATGCAGATCGACGGAGATTGACAGATGTCGTGCGAACGGACCGTATCGATGCCGCCAATGCGGGCGCTGGCTCGCGAAAAAGCGATCACCGCGAGGGTGCAAAGCGCTGTAAAAGGAAACCACCTGGCGGACAGGACGAGGCATTGAGCAGACACGTGGCACATCCACCCGCTGGAGATCCTTCGATCGGCAGGCCGCGCCCCCGGAGCGGCGCGGTCTCGCTTGCCGTCGTCTTGGCTGCGGCTCTTTTGATTCCCTCCGCACTCGCCCAAGCCATTCCGATGCCGCGGCCGGCGCCGAAGGTGCGCGACGGAGCGCAGGCGGCCAAGCCTGTGGATAGCGTCCGGACGGCTGGACCGCAGATAACGGGAACCACGCGGCCACCCGATCCGATCATCCCCGATCGCCGCAGAAATGTTCCTGCAAATATCTTCGCGACCTTCAGCGCGGATCAGAAGGCCGCGGCGGCGCGGGTCAGCCCCTATCTGTCATCGCTGCAAACGCTAGCCGGAAATTTCGTGCAGGTCGGTCCCGACGGCAGCCGCAGCACGGGTCAATTCTATATCCAGAAACCGGGCAAGGTGCGGTTCGAATACGATCCGCCCTCGCCAATCGCGATGATCTCGGACGGCTCGTCGCTGGCCGTGCGCGACACCAAGCTCGCGACGCAGGATATCTATCCGCTGTCACAGACGCCTCTGCGCTACCTGCTGTCGGATCGCATCGACCTGATGAAGGACACCAACGTCGTCGCCGTGACGTCGGACGATCTCTACATCAGCGTCACCATCGAGGAGAAGCAGGCGATGGTCGGCACGTCGCGACTGATGCTGATGCTCGGCGCCAAGGATGGTCAACTCAAGCAGTGGACCGTTACCGATCCGCAAGGCTACGACACGACAGTGGCGATCTACAATCTCAACACCACGGCGAAGCTCGATCCCGGCCTGTTCAAAATCGACTTTTCGAATTATCCGACGACGTCGAACAACTAGGCGGTTGGCACGTCCTCGGCAGGGTCGTTGCAAACATCGCCCGGCCTATCGACGCACGCCCATCGGCAGGATAAGGATGCCGTCACCCTGAAGTGCGAGCCGCCCTGCGGCGAGCTTCGAAGGGTGCGTTGTCATCATTTCTCTGTTCGTCATCCTTCGAGGCGCACGAGCGCGCACCTCAGGATGACAGTCTATTCCTGTCGTCAGCCCTTGCATGCAGTTCACCCTCACCACCTGGAATATCAATTCGGTTCGATTGCGCATCGATCTTGTTGCAAAATTCCTGAAGGCGCAGCGGCCCGACGTGCTTTGTCTGCAGGAGACCAAATGCCCCGACGACGCATTTCCGCTGAAGCGTTTTCGGCGCCTCGGCTACGAGCACGCGGCGCTCAATGGGCAGAAGGGCTATCACGGCGTCGCCATCGTCTCGAAGCTGCCGTTCGACACGACGAACGCGCGCACCTTCTGCGACAAGCTCGACTCACGTCATGTCGCGGTGACATTCGGCACCAAAGCGAATCTCGCTGCGCCTATCACGCTGCACAACTTCTATGTTCCGGCCCGCGGCGACATCCCCGATCCCCTGCTCAATCCGAAATTTGCGCACAAGCTGCAATTCCTCGACGAGATGAAGTCCTGCGAAGCACTGCATCCGCGCCAGAGCGAGCGCCACATCCTGGTCGGCGATCTCAACGTCGCGCCCCACGAACATGATGTCTGGTCGCACAAGCAGCTCTTGAAGATCGTCTCGCATACGCCCATCGAAACCGGGAAGCTGATCGGCGTGCAGAACCACGGCAATTGGGTCGACGTCGCCCGTGCGCGTATCCCAATGTCGGAGAAAGTTTATACGTGGTGGAGCTATC
>JAFEFK010000152.1 GCA_018240625.1 Pseudomonadota bacterium | reverse complement strand
ACCCGAGGTTAGGACCGGCAGGATGCGCGCATTTTGATAATTTCCGTTCAGGGAAATGCGTGGCAGTGCCATCGGGTGATCGGCATTTTCGGAGAAAATCATGCCCGGCCGGGTGGTGACGGCGGTTTTGAAACCCGACGTTTTCGCCATGGCGAATTCGCGCGCCCCCGCGGCGCTTCTGTCGCCGTAGGGATAGGCGAGATGAACGACGGGACGCTGCAAGACCGCCTCGATCCGTGCGCGGCTCTCGGCCATTTCCAAACGCGCCTGCGCTTCGCTTTGCTTCGCGAGATTGCAATGGCTGATGGTGTGAGCGCCGATGGTCACCAGCGGATCGTCGGCGAACGTCTTCAGTTCGTCCCAGGGCAGACACAACTCCTGGCTGATGACGGCCTCGTCGACGCCATAGCGCGCGCACAGGTTACTCATCTCGCGCGCGACGTCGCGATCGTCAGGCAGTCCGCGCAAGAGGTCGTGAATCCCGGCAAATGCACCCTGCTTGCCGTCCAATGTGCTGGTATCGAACCGTACGGCGGTGTTGCCGATCATGGTGTCGATCCGGTCGGTGGCGCTGACGACGCGCTCGAGCGCGACCCACCAGAGGCGGCCGGTTCCTTCGGCAAAATCGCTGGCGACGTAGACGGTGAGGGGCGCGTCATATTCGCGCATCACGGGAAGCCCAAAATCACGGTTGTCGCGGTAGCCGTCGTCGAACGTGAAACAGGCAAATCGCCGTGAGAAGTCACGTTCGGCCAGCCGGCGCCGCATCTCGTCCGCGGTCACGATATCGATGCCGCGCGCCCGGACATGCGCCAGCGTTGCGTGCAGAAACTCAGGAGTGATTTCCAGATGATGGTTCGGCTGAAATGCGATGTTCCGGCGCGGTCGCACATGGTGCAGCATGAACACCGCTCCGACGCCGGCGAGAATCGGCCGCAGCAGATGGTGGGCGCCGCTGAAATACAGCGTCTCCAGTCCGGCTCGGATGACGGCGTTTCGGAGCTTTTTCATGGGGCCGGCCAACCGTCCTGTTGAATGAAATTTATTGTCAGAAACGACTGAAGAAACGGTTATTCCGGCCGTTGGCGGCAATGGCCAAGCCTCCGCCTTATTTCCGGTTTGACAGTCAGCCAAGGGTTTGTTTTCTCTTCGTTTCCACACCTTGCGCGCGACGAGCAAAACCGGCCTCCGGAGTTGCCCGAAGCGTGCTCCAGATTGTTGAACCAGTGCACGATCCGATTGTCGGGCCGCGAGGCGGCCTGCAGATCATGCGCGACAGGATACCGAATGCGCGGACTATTCAGGTGGAGCAGCAAATGGTGGCCGGGTGTCATTCCATTGGCCGTGCTCTGGGTGGTTGCAGCGTGGACAACGACCGTTCCCATGGAAGCCGATCTGACCGCGCAGGCCATCGCCGCGTTGAAGGATACCGTCCTCGACAAAACCGTGATCAGCACCGCCGGACGCGACGTCACGTTTTCCGCCGAAGCGTTTTCGGAGCAGGGGCGCGCTAACGCCGTCGCCTCGGTCGAAGCCGTGCCGGGCGTGAGGCTGGTCAACGATGACACGACGCTGGTT
>JAFEFK010000151.1 GCA_018240625.1 Pseudomonadota bacterium | reverse complement strand
CGCGATCGTAGATCGGCAGCCCCGACAATTCGACCGGCAGCCGCGCGTCAGGCCCGTCGACGGGCCAGTGCAACGTAATGCCGCTCCAGGTATCGCGGGTTGCGACGGCCTTTGCGACGCGGCCTTCGGGATCGAGTCCGAACACCTCCGCGATCTCGCTCCACAGGCGGCCGAAGCCTGCCGCGGTGCGCGTCCCGATCAGGCGGGTGAATTCGTCGGAGCCGAGCGAGAAGCGGCCATCGGTGTCCATCTGCCACATGAAGCGCAGCGGATAGCGGCGCGCTTGCGGCGAAGATTCATCGGGCCAGGACGGCATGCGAGCGGCGTCCGTTGTCGCGGAAGGCGCCGCGACCATCTGCGGCGGGCCTGGTGGAGGCTCAAGTGGAGGAGGCTCAGGGGGTAGAGGCACTTCGGCGGCCCGCGGCGGCGATGGTTCATCGGCAACCGCTTCGACATAAGGCGAGGGCTCGTCCGATGGTTTATCGTCCAGGGGCGGCTCCGGTTGCGGCGGCGGCTCGATGTCAGTCAGGGCTGCGCTATCGGGCGCCGATGCAGCGATCGGCTCCTGCTCGATGCGATCGCCAGGCTCGTTCACGATCTCTGCTGCCGATTCGTCAAACGCGTCGAACAAAGCGAACTCGGCCGGCGCCTCGTTGGTGGCGGCGGGGTGCTCGTATGCTGGCGGCGCTTCCGTCGGCGCGGGCGGATGCGGCCCTGCTTCGATTGCACTCGCGTGGTGCTCGTCGAGAGGGGGAGCCGCGGCATCATCGGTGGCAATCGCTCGCTGCGCAGCCGGAGTGTTCTCGGATTCGGTCGGTACGGCCGCGTCAATGCAAGGCTGCGCGGACTCGGCCAACGGCTCAACGACAACATGCTCTGTCGCTTCGACAGCCTCTGGCGGCGTCACTGCTGGCGCAGTCGGCGCGATCTCCGGGTTCGGCTCATGCGGCGGCGGACTGGGGGATGCGGCCGGATGATGCGTAGCACCGGGCACCAGCAGCGCGACAAGGCCGATATCGCTGCCGCTGCCGACGCGTTGCAGCACCATGTAGCCCAGTCCGATCGGCGTTTCGACGCGGCCATCGCGCAGCGCGTCGCTGCGCGCGGTATCGAGTCCGGCCTCGGTCAGGTTGTGAAAACCGAGCAACGATTTCGCGGCCTCGCTGGCGCCGACGAACAGACCGTCGCGCGCGAATGCGGCGATCGGCGTATCGATGCCTTCGACCAGCCGCTGCAATCGCTCGACCAGCGGCATGCCGCGGCCGACCGGCTCCACGGCGGTAACGAGGACTCCAACATTGCCGTTGGGAAAGTCGAGCCGCGTGCAGGCGCAGGTGACGAGACGACCGAACGCGGCGCCGAAGCCGCGCAGACGTTCGAGCCGCACCGCGCCCGTCGATGAAAGCCGGCCCGCGAGTTGCGCCACCTGACGCCGGTGCGGATCGGCAGGCCCGAAGTTTCGCGACGCGAGCGCGGACGCGTTCGCCGCGCCGAACACATCGGCGCCGACCGGATTCGCCCAGAGGATGCGGGTGCCATCGAGCGACCACAGCCACGTCGGCAAGTGGCTCGTCGCATGAACGGCCAACCGTGGATCGCCTACACCTTGCAACTGGAAATCGGCTTTGTTCATGGACACTTTGCGTTCGACGTCTTTGGCGGCCGGCGTAAGCATGCCGGGGCAACGCGCGGCAGGCTTAACAGATCGTTAGTATCGCGTCCGGCGCAGGCAAGGTCCACGCTTGCGAGCCCGCCATCCCTGCTAAAGCCGGGATAACCTTAATTTGGGGCGGCGCCATGAAATTTCGCGGCCCGCGACACGTTGAGGTGTTGCAAAAGAAAACAGGAAGTCCACGATAGTCATGAGGCTGGAACCGGCCGGATATTGCGCGCAACAGGAGTGCCGATCATGAGCGACGAAGGGCGTGACCGTTTCGAACTTCCGAAGGACATGCGATCGATGGCCGAGGCCGGTTTTGACCAGGCGCGCAAGGCTTTTGAGAGCTTTGTCAGCGGCGCCCAGCAGACCGCCAGTTCGCTCGAGGGGCGCGGCGAAGCGGTTCGCAGCAGCGTCAAGGACATCAGCAGCAAGGCGATATCCTATGCGCAGCAAAACATGACCGCGTCGCTGGACTATGCCGAGAAACTCGTCCGCGCCAAGGATCTCTCCGAGGTGATGCGGCTGCACACCGAATATGTGCAGGGCCAGATGAAGGCGCTGGCCGATCAGGCCAGCGAAATCGGGCAAAGCATGGGCCGGGCTGCGATGGAAGCTGCTAAGCCGAAGACCTGAGCGGCCCGTTTTCGCCCCCTTTTTGAGTTGTTTCCCGGAAAGGCCGGATATTCGTCGCTTTTGCGGCGCAATATTTTATTGCGTTGCACAAAATTGACATGATAATGGTGTAGAACGTGTTTGCCTGCATCCTGGCCCATACCCTCCTCAGCCAGGATTCGGGCATCCGTGATCCGCTTCGACGATTTAAGCCCGCATTCAAGGCGACGAGCCGTTTGCAGGGTCACACCGTTTCACCCGACGCAAAGGACATATGCCATGGCCAACACGACCGACCCGTTCTCCTCCTCCGTCATCCCGTTCGAAGTCCCGGAGCAGAT
>JAFEFK010000150.1 GCA_018240625.1 Pseudomonadota bacterium | reverse complement strand
CCAGCGCCGACAAACCATTGGTACGCACCACGGGCCGCGAGAACGCCGCCGGCCGCCGCACCGGCACCGCCGATACCCAACCCAAGCATCTTACCCGTCTTGCCGGCCGGTGTGTCACCCGAGAAATCGGACACAAAGCCGGACAGCTTGTCGGCCGCTACATTGATGGCACCGACGATCGGCTGCAGCCGCAACATGGCCGCGGCGGCATCGTTCAATTGCGTCACGATGGTGTTCGCGGCCTGGAACGGATCGCGCCGCGCGATCTCAGCGCCTTCATGAATGTCGGGCGTTTTCGGATACTGCGCGCGATCTTTTTCCACGAGGCCTTCGTTGATCAAGATCGATGAAATGAAATCCGCCACCTTTCGGTTCGAGAACATCTTGGTGACGGCCTCGACCAATTCACCCCGGTGATCGGAGTCCATCGGCACGCCTTTGTCGGCCAAGGCACCTTTCACGTGATCGATGGTCCAATGATAGGGGTTGGCGATAAAGCCAGGCTTGTCGACGATCTCCCCATCCTTTCCGAGCAGGCCATAATGCGCCATCGCGGCCTTGGCCGCGCGGGTCTGCCGGCCGCCGATCAGCGCAGAGAAGGCACTGCCCTGTTGCACGCCAAAATTCGACCAGCCTTCCGCGTTCGCCAGCGTTGGCACTACGTTTTTCAGGTAATCATCGGACAGCCCATAGCGGGAGGCTGACGCGCGCTGCATGTATTGCCGCACGTCGTCGCCGCGCACTTGGGGGAACAGCATCTTGGCGCGGACGAACGAGTCCAGATACGATTTGAACTTCGCTGGGTCTGTGGAGACGCCCTGACTTTCCAGGCCGAGGGTCAGATCCTCCAAATCCTTGCCCGCGCCGACGGCGCCGAGCGTCTTGAGTACCGTTTGCGCCTTGATCACATCCTCAACCGCATCGAGTGCGTGGTGAAGGTCGCCGAAACGCCCGCGCAGTTTCAGGATGTGGTCGATGATCTCGGTGCGACCGACGGTCGGATTGCGCCGCGCCACATCGTCGGCCCGGCGTTGCACCGTATCCTTTTCGTCCGGCGCGAGGCCGGCGAGGTCGAGCCGGGTCAATTCCCGTTCGCGCTCGGCCGCCGAATGCACGCCGCCGCGAGTAGCATGACCGGCGACATAAGCACCGCCGCCGATGCCGGCCGCATGCACCGCGAACCGCGCCGCGTGGCGGAAAAAGCGTTCCTGCACGCGATCAGTTTCGGCCACGCTGCCACGCACCTCGCGGAGCGCGGACAACGTCCGGCCCTTCCAGATGTCCACCGCCTCGAAATACCGCGAGGCCCGCATCGGCCCGTTGCTTTTCAGGGCCGCGTCGAAGGCCTTGAAGCTGCGCGACACGTGAGCGAGTTCGCGCTCGGTGGCCTTCATCTGCGCCAGTTCGCGGGTGAAATTGCCCCCTTGGAACGGCTTGACGCCCTCGAGGGACTTGGCCGCACTGGCGACGCCTTTGATTTTCTGCTCGACCTTGGCAAACGCGTCGCCGGTCGCATCCTTGCCCTTGATGACGGCAAGGGCTTCGAGGATCGTGCTCATTTTTTCTTCCGCTGTTTATCGAATGCGCGCCAGCGCGTTGCCCAATGCAGTATCGAGGACAGACTCAAGTCCTCGCACTCGGTCATACTGACGAAGCGGGCGCGGAAGACGAGGAAGTCGCCGGCGGCGAATACATCGCGCGGCGAGCATCCACGAAAAAATTTTGGATTGCCTCCCGCAGCCGAAGCGTATCGACAAGTGAAAGCTGATTGAACAGTATCGGATCGACGCCTTCCGTCAATTGTTCGATATAGGCGCGGATGACTTCATCTTTATCGGCAGAGTAGATCATGCCGTTGGCGCCCTGCGCGACAGCGATGGGATTACCGAGCGCCATCACATCACCGTAGCGCGGCTCGCGTAATGTGATCTTGGTGATCTGGCCATGATGGCCAGTGATAGGGGCGGACAGTTCGATGGTAACAGACTTCGACACGGTTTTTCCTTTCACGTTTTCGACTTGGAAGTTGCGGCTTGCGCGCGGATGACCGGAGCCGCCCTTTGCATGGCTGCATGGGCACGGATGATCGGAGCTGCCTTCTGCATGGCCGCATAAGTTGCGGCTTGCGCACGGATGATCGGAGCGGCCTTCTGCATAGCCGCATAGGCGCGCGCTGTCCGCGCGAGCGCGTTTGCGGCCGCGGCGACCTTACTGATGTTCATGTGGTGTTTTCCTTGGGTGTTAAGTCCGAATCGCAGGGCTATGAAGGTTGTTAAGGCTGACAACTCCGACAACCCTGTAAACCCTGAATTTGAGTCTGTGCGACTGGCGTAATCTCGGGCCACATTAGTGCCGCAGGGTGGCACCGGCCGGGAAGGACCCGCCGCCTATATCGCTCCTCGGCGGCGCATCGACAGCAGCGCCTCGCCCTGCCGCGTGACATCCCATGCGTGAGCGTCACCGGCCGTTGCCACTTTCGCCAGACCGTTCGCTTTCAAGGCCCAGAGTTCGGGATCGAGCCGATCCGACAGACTAAGCGTGAGTTTCGGATGCAGCACATTGAGGGCCGCCCACTGACGACATGACATCGTCGCGGCAAACGCCAATTGCGCCTTGGTAGGCTTGCTCATAGTTCCTCGTTTTGTTGAAGAGATAGAAACCCGCATCAAATGCGGAGTCATCCAAGGCTATCCAAGTACGTCAAATTCGCTTGGATGCAAAAAGCCCGCACAAATTAAGGCCTCATCCAAGCATCCATGCAATCCAAGCTATTTTAATTCGCGGAAGAAAACAGGAGATTGCGATCTCGCTAGAGAATTTCCCTACACGCGCGCGACCTTGGATTGCTTGGATGCTTGG
>JAFEFK010000014.1 GCA_018240625.1 Pseudomonadota bacterium | reverse complement strand
GAGGGGCTGGGGGTGGGGGCCACAGCCACAAGGTGCGGAGCACTTGGCCCCCCTCCCCAACCCTCCCCCGCAAGGGGGGAGGGAGAGAAGAAGGCCAGTCATTCAGACGGTCGCGCGCGACCATGATCTGGCCGACGATTTCGCCTGCCGTGAGATTGCGCACCAGACGCTGGGTGCCGGTATGGCAGAACGAGCAGGTCAGCGTGCAGCCGACCTGCGATGAGACGCAGAGCGTGCCGCGATCGGTCTCGGGGATATATACGCACTCGACTTCGTGCGCCTTTTCGAAACTGTCGCCACTCGGCAGCCGCAACAGCCATTTGCGGGTGCCATCATTCGAAATTTGTTCGGCGACGACCTCAGGCCGATCGACCGTGACGTGCTTCTCGAGTTCGGCGCGCATCTCCTTCGAGACGCTGGTCATCTCGTCGAACGTTTTCGCACCGCGGACGTACATCCAGTGCCAAAGTTGCTGAACCCGCATCTTGCGTTGGGCGGGCGCGACGCCGATGGCCGCGAGCTGGTCGGAAATCTCCGCCCGCGATAGTCCGATCAACGACGGCTTCGCCGGCGGCACATAGGTTTCGAGCGCGACCTTCTCCAACGGGACGCCGCCGGACGATATCGCATGCGCAACGGCAGCGCTGACGGTTTCGGTCGATACGGTACTCATGATGCTGCGATCTCGCTCATGCAGCATGACATAGGCTTTCCATGGCCTGCTGAAAAGCCGCCAAATGCTGTAAAATTAACGAAGTGAGGCCGTTACCGCCTGCAATCCTGCGCGACCTTGTCCAGCGCCTGGGACAGCCCCTTCAGGGAGAAGATGTCCGTGGTCTGGGTCCCCTTGCCTGACACGCCCTTGACGGTCACATCGGCGGACTTGCGCATGGCGTCGACCATACGTTCTTCTTCGGCGGCATTCTTGATCCAGATGCCGTCGCCCTGGGTGTACATCTCGTAGCTCGCGCCGCCGACTTCGAGCGTGGCTTCCGAACCGGGCTTTAACGCATACCCCATCATGACCGATACTTCCTTCGCCACTTTTTCCGAAGGCCGGGTCGAGACGAACGCAT
>JAFEFK010000149.1 GCA_018240625.1 Pseudomonadota bacterium | reverse complement strand
TTGACAAGGCCGACGTTGTTCATGTGCTTGAGGAATGTGAGAGTACCCCGCGGGGCAGCGTCCCAGGTCATTTTGGGGTTACTTAAGATCGCTTTAGCCTCGTCCATCGAAAAATTCTTGACGTCCATCGCTATCCAGACCTTGGCCGCGTAATTGATGTCGGAGCGAATGCGTTCTTGTGCCTCCATGAGTGCACCTACAAATACGTCGAGCATTTTCGGGTTTTGCTCGAAGAAGCGGCCCGTCGCATATGCAACGGCGACCGGGTAGGGGCCACCGACGGCATCGTAACTGTTCAGAACGGCGTGGACCCTCGGATCTTTCAACTCAATGTCCTGATAGGGCGATTGGCCAAAATGGGCATCGATGCTGCCGCCTAGCATAGCTGCCATGGCATCGCCGTGCCCCATCGAAACGGTAAAAGGATCGATCGCGAAGGCTTTGTCTTTGCCCATTTGCTTGATGGCGGCCATCTGAAGCATGACAGCCTGATTGGACACCTTCACCGCAGGCAGTGCGATCTTGTCAGCAGACGTGAAGTCGGCAATCGTTTTCACTTTGGGATTCGTCGTGAGGAGAAGCTGGGGATGGGACGACAGGGCAGCTATGCCCTTAACGTTCAGGTTGCTCCTGGTTTTCGCCCAGATCGTCAGCAGGGGCGGTATTCCGCCGGTTGCAATGTCCAATCTCCCGGACAACAGAGCGTCGTTCATTACTGAGCCGCCCGTGAAAATCAGCCATTCCGTCGTGATATCAAGGCCAGCTTCCTTCGCGCGCTTCTCCAGCAGCTTCTCGTGCTCCATCACCATGAGCGGCAAATACGCGACCCCCGGTTGTTTCGCGATACGGACTGCAAGCGGTCCCGCCGTTACTGGCGCCGCCATGAAAATGAAAAGACTAAGAGCAACAAAGCGGCAGATCCATCTCATGAGCTTCCCCTTGGCGTGATGCGCGTTTTTGCTTTTGCCGGCCCCTGAACGTATCTCGAAATGGCGAATGCAAGATGCCAATAATTCTAAAGGCGATGGTAAGCTAACCTTTCAGATGTAGTGAGCACGCATCTGCGCCGTCTTCGATGCGATCGAATACTCGAGCCTTGATATGTTTCGAGACTCATCCGTCGTTTCCGGGGCCGGAACACAAACTTGCTCAAGCTCCAGTTCGGCTTGAAGGTTGGTGTGGGGTGATACGGGATACTCCCGACTCCCCGGGCTTCCATCGCTTCAGGCGCTTGCCACGAGCGCATCGAACAGCAGTTTTAGCTGTAAGATGAGCTTACATTTCACGTCAATATTTTTCTGTTTCTGTCATCAAAAATGTCAATATAGTTGGCCGACTGTCTTACATTTGTTGGGTGGGAGAAAGCGCTTGGCCTTCGGCAGCAATACTCTCGATGTTTCCGTGTGGCGGGGTGATGCTGACGGCGGAAAGTTTGAAAGCTTTCAGGTTCCGAGTCAGGAAAGCCAGACGATCCTCGATGTGGTCGTTTGGATTCAGCAGAAGATCGATCCGTCGCTGGCTTACCGCTACGCTTGCCGGGTCGGGATGTGCGGCTCATGCGCGATGTCGGTGAATGGTCAGCCCCGCTGGACATGCCGGACCCACGTGCAGAAGGTTTTACGTGGCCGCCGGGTAGAGATCGCTCCGCTGCGAAACCTGCCGGTAATTAAGGATCTTGCAACGGATATGGATCCGTTCTTCGAAAAATGGGTCAGGGCTGAAGGCGTCTTCCATCCGACGCTCACAAGAAACGACGAAATAGCCCGGGTAAGTCCGGTCGATCAGCGGCGTGTAGAAGCCGACGCCGCTGTAGAATGCATTAATTGCGCCATCTGCTACGCGTCTTGCGATACGGTCCAGGGCAACCCTGACTATCTGGGCCCGGCTGCACTCAATCGCGCGTGGACGCTGGTCAACGATGTGAAGGACGGAAAGCGCTCGAGCATCCTGGAAGCTGTCTCGCAAGAGGGAGGCTGCCACAACTGCCATTCGCAGGGAAGTTGCGCAAAGTTTTGCCCCAACGAATTGAGTCCCATCACGTCCATTGCTGGATTGAAGCGCGAAACGACGAAGTCGTTCTTCGGGAGAGGGTGATGCTGACGCTTCGTTTGTTTATTCTGCAACGCGTGACGGCATTGATTATGGCGCCACTCGTGGTGGGTCACCTGGCGCTGATGATCTACGCAATCCGCGGAGGACT
Source organism: Pseudomonadota bacterium (assembly GCA_018240625.1). Taxonomy (GTDB): domain Bacteria; phylum Pseudomonadota; class Alphaproteobacteria; order Rhizobiales; family Xanthobacteraceae; genus Nitrobacter. The sequence continues at coordinate 847 of JAFEFK010000149.1, read as the reverse complement.
ATCGACCGGCGCGATCCTTGCGCGAACCCAGGGAAGCTGGCCCTGGGCGCTGTTTTACGGGACCTTTGTCGTCGCTGTCTCGGTTCACGCAGCTATTGGTTTGCGGGTGATTGTGGGTGAAGCGCTCAAGTTTCGCGGCGCCTTGCTCGACGTGCTTTCCTTGGCCTTCTGCGCGTTCCTGCTTATCGCCGGACTACGCGCAGTCCTTTCGGTTACCATGTTATGATGCGTCCTCATCGCAGTCATCCGCTCTGGCTGGCTTACATCCTGCATCGGTTGTCGGGCCTTGCCCTCGCAATCTTCCTACCTGCGCATTTTTACGTCCTGTCGCTCGCCCTGACGGCCCCGAACGACCTCGACGGCTTCTTGCATTGGGCCGACAAGCCGCTGGTCAAGGTTGCGGAGTTCGGCCTCGTTTTTCTCCTCGCTGTCCATTTCTTTGGCGGCTTGCGCCTCATGGCGTTTGAACTTCTTGCTTGGAGCAAGGATCAAAAAACCTTGGCGGCGGCCAGCGTGGCGTTCTCCTTTTTGATCGCGGCCAGCTTTCTTCTTAGGGCGATATGACCATGGGCGCCGCAGTCAATGTCGAAAGGCACAATACGGATATCTTGATCCTGGGGACAGGAGGCGCGGGGCTATTCGCTGCCCTTCACGCGCAACGGGCAGCGCCGCCTGGCACCAAGATCACGATCGCCGTCAAGGGTCTCATTGGAAAATGCGGCTGCACACGTATGGTGCAGGGGGGCTACAATGTTGCGCTCGGCGGCGGAGACTCCGTTGAACGTCATTTCATGGATACGATTATCGGCGGGAAGTGGTTGCCGAACCAGGACATGGCATGGAGACT
>JAFEFK010000148.1 GCA_018240625.1 Pseudomonadota bacterium | reverse complement strand
CCGAACTCGACGCGATGCGTGCGGTCGAGGAGGGCGTGCGGGTCGCGCACGCGCTTTAAAGGGGGGAGGAGCCTGAGATGAGTTCGCAAAGCAGCCAGCCGAGTTACGGGTTCACCGACGACGAACTCTCCACGATCCCGACAGTGTACCGACCTGATCTGTTCACCGGCCAGACCATCATCGTCAGCGGCGCGGGGAGCGGACTCGGGAAGGCGATCGCATTCCTGTTTGCGAGGCTTGGCGCCAATCTGGCAATCTGCGGGCGCGACGCCGAGAAGCTCGCACACGTCGTTCCGGATCTAGAGAGTCTCGGCGCCCGCGTCTTCAGTAGAAGTCTCACCATCCGCGACCCCGATCAAGTCAACGAATTCGTCAAAGACGTCTGGGATCATTTTGGTCGTGTCGATGTGATGATCAATAATGCCGGTGGGCAGTTCGCCCAGATGGCCATCGACTTCAAGCCAAAGGGCTGGAACGCAGTGATCGATACCAACCTGAACGGATCGTGGTGGATGATGCAAGCGGCGGCTCGCGAGTGGATCGAGCGCGGCAAGACCGGCAATATCGTCAATATCGTGGCATTGATCTGGCGAGGCCTGCCGGGGATGGCGCACACCGCCGCGGCGCGGGCCGGGGTGATCTACGCGTCCAAGACCGTCGCGGTCGAATGGGCGCCGCACGGCATCCGGGTGAATTGTGTTGCCCCTGGCGTCAATGAAACCACGGCATTCGACCGCTATGTTCCGGAAGGCTCCGCGACCTACAAGGAAGCGAATCCCATGAAACGGCACGGCGATGCATGGGATATCGCCGAGGCCTGCGTTTATCTCGCCGCGCCGTCAGGGAAATTCATCACGGGCGAAACGCTTTCGGTAGACGGCGGGCAGCAAATGTGGGGCGATCCGTGGCCTGCCGGACGTCCGAAATATTTTCGCATTGGTCAGACGTAAACAAGCTCCCGAAATCGAATATCCGATATGCCGCCGCAGCGTTAACGATTTTGACCGCTACGACAATCCTGCATCGCCGCGTTCGCGTTTGGCAAATTTAACGGCGTCGATCATATCGCGGGCGTCGTGGGCCAGATGTAGCGTCTCGCCGCCGTCGATGTACCAGTCCTCGCCGGTGACGAATTGACCGAGCGGCGAGGACAGAAAAATGATTGCTGCAGAAATATCCTCGACGCTGCCCATGCGCCCCAGCACGTTGCGGTTGAGCCTGACCCAGTCGTCCGGCGGTATCGGATAGCGGCCAAGCGCCTCGGTCTTGATGGTTCCGGGTGCGACGCAGTTTAGGCGAATACCGAACTCGGCCCACTCGTAGGCGAGCGTTCGCATCATCGCGGTAACGCCGCCGCGCGCTGCCGCGGTATGCACGAAGCCGCCAAGGCCGCTGCGGATACAGGCGGTTACGAACACAATCGATCCGCCATTCGCCAACATGAAATGGTCCGCGGCAGCCTTGGTTACCTGCCACGAGCCGATCAGGTTGTTGCGGATCACGGTTTCAAAGCCCTTGTTGCTGAGTTCGCGGGCTGGCGTGACGAATTGTCCGCCGGCATTATTGACGAGGATATTGAGCCCGCCGAACTCGGCTTTGATCTTCTCCATCGCGCGTTCGATCAAGTCGGGTTCGCGAATGTCCGCCGACACGGCAAATGCCTCGCCACCCGCGTCGCGGATTACCTTTGCGGTGCTCTCTATCGGATCGATGCGGCGGCCGAGAACGGCGATGCGGGCCCCGCAGCGCGCCATCTCAATGGCCGTGGCGCGGCCCATTCCTGTGCCGCCGCCGGTGACGAGTGCGACCTGGCCCTTGAGAAGTTCCGGCGCGAAGCGCGTTTTTGAAGGACTCTCGTGCATCACCAATCCCATGCCTGAAAATACTTTTGCGTTCGGTCGAGTTTAATATATTCTAACATATGTTAGAATACATAAAAAGGCAGATCGATGTCAGACAATGAACCTATACGTTATTCGCTCGAGGATGGCATTGCCACGATTACCATCGATCGGCCCGCGCGTAAGAACGCCCTGTCGGTTGAGGCGATGAACGGTTTGACCAATGCCTGGGAGCGTGTCGAACGGGATTCCCAGGCGAGGGTGGTGATCCTGACCTCGGCTGACTGCGGCGTATTCTCCGCCGGTCTGGACCTCAGGCAGGCAGCCGAGATCAGGGCGCGTGACGGCGTCGACATACTGACCCTGATGCGCGATCCGATGCAAACGGCCATGCGAACCGTTTCAAAGCCGATCATCGCGGCGATGACTGGGTCGCTGATGGCGGGCGGGATGCTGCTGGCGCTGAAGTGCGACCTGAGGATCGGCTTACGCGGTACACGCGCCGGGATTACCGAGGTCAAGATGGGGCGGGGATCGCCGTGGGCAGTACCGCTGCTCTGGATGTTGCCGCAACCCGTGGTGATGGAACTCGTCTTGACCGGCGAGACCCTGCCGATCGAGCGGCTCGCGGAGTATGGTTTCGTCAATTATCTGGAAGAAACACCCGACGCTGTTCGTGCGCGTGCATTGCAACTTGCGCGCAAGATTGTAGAAGGCGCACCATTGTCGGTGAGGGCGGCCAAGGCCAGCGTGTTGGCCGCGATGGACCTCGGCTGCGAGAAGGGGCTCGTTGAGGCCAACAGGCTTCATGTCGAAGCCTACGCAAGCCTCGATGCCATTGAAGGCCCGAGAGCCTTTGCAGAGAAGCGTAAGCCGGTGTGGCAAGGTAAATAAGGCAAGGCAGATGAGGATTGTGCCGAACGATGTCCGCTTTCATGCTTTCGAGTTGATAGCGGATACCAATCCTTTCCGACAATTTTTCCTTACCCGCAGGGTCAACGATGAGCACGCACCACGTCGGCACCCCGAAACGCTCGGCTTATTTCAGAGAAGAGCATGAACTGCTGAAAGCCCAGATACGGCGATTCGTCGAGGAGGAGATCAAGCCGTATGCGCTGCAATGGGAGCAGGACGGCATGGTGCCGCGCGACGTGCTGCGGCGCATGGGTGAGCTTGGCTTTCTGGGCATCCGCTATTCAGCAGAATATGGCGGCTCGAACATGGATACGTTGGCCACCGTTGTTTTGGCCGAGGAACTGGGACGGTCGACGTTCTCGGGAGTGGCGATCACGGTTCTGGTTCATACCGACATGGCGTCGGTGCATCTCTACAACGCCGGCTCGCAGGCCTTGAAGGACCACTTCATGCCGGATGTCATTGCAGGGAAGAAGATCGTCGCTGTCGGCGTCACCGAACCTGGCGCGGGCTCTGACGTGAAAGGCATTCGCACCACCGCGCGCCGCGAGGGCGACGGCTATGTGCTCAATGGCACCAAGATGTTCATCACCAACGGTGTACATGCGGACCTTTATTGCATCGCCGCCGTGAGCAGTCCGGATGCACGTCCGTCCCAGCGCTTGTCGATGTTCCTCGTGGAGAAAGGTACGCCCGGTTTCCGGGTTGGTCGCGATCTCGACAAGCAGGGCTGGAGGTCATCAGACACGGCGGAGTTGCTGTTCGAGGATTGCCGGATCCCCGCAACGAACCTGCTCGGCGAGGAGGGACGCGGTTTCTACGGGATCATGCAAAACTTCCAGAACGAGCGGATCGTGCTCGGTGCAATGGCGATGGGTGAGGCGCTAGCTGCGATAGAGATCACGCTGGACTGGGTCACGCAGCGGCAGACCTTCGGCGCGCCGCTGTGGTCGAGACAGGCTATCCGTCATCGGTTGGCGATGCTGGCGGCCAAGGTTGAGGCAGGGCGGCAACTTGTTTATTGCGCGGCATGGCTGGTAACGCAGGGGATCGATGCCACCAAGGAAGTATCGATGGTCAAGGCTTATTGCGGCGAGCTCGTCAACGAGGTGATGTACACGTGCCTGCAATTTCACGGCGGCATGGGTTACATGCGAGAGAGTACGATTGAACGAATGTCGCGAGATGCTCGCGTTCAATCAATTGGCGGCGGCACTACTGAAGTAATGCTGGAAGAGGTCGCCAAGCGTATGCGATAACCAACGCACAAACTGGAAACACTAACGCGGCAAGATGCCGTTGAAGATCAGCAACGTGGTCCGGCTCGCCAATTCCTGTACCGAGCTGCTTTTTCGCGCATCGAACCACTCGACCGTCCAATTCAAGGCACCAAGAATAAACCTGCGTAGCGGAACGATTAGTATCTCCGGGCGGATTTCGCCGGCACGCTGCGCATCCGCCAGCATGTCATCCCAATATTTGCCATAGGCGCGGCGCAGTGGACGATGGCGCTTCTTGATGCGCTCCGGCAACTGACCGTAGACGCGCATGTTGGCGGAGGTGTAGTCGCTTTCTTGCAGCAGGGTGACAAGATGAGCTTTGATCGCGGCGCTGATCTTGTTCCGGTGCGACCCCTTGCCAAGTTCGTTCACACTTGCCTTTACCGCATCGAATATACGTTGCAATCCAAGTTCGAGGATTTCGTCCAATATCGCGGT
>JAFEFK010000147.1 GCA_018240625.1 Pseudomonadota bacterium | reverse complement strand
ATTGATCAGATTAACGCCAATCCGAAACCGCTGGCGCTTTATGTCTTCGACAATAGCCGGGCTTTTGCCGAGGACATCATCACGCGCACCAGTTCCGGCGCGGTGGGGATCAACCTTACCGTCGTGCATTTCCTGCATCCCAATTTGCCCTTTGGCGGGGTGAACAACTCGGGCATCGGTGCGGCCCACGGAGTCTTTGGCTTTCGGGCATTTTCGCATGAGAAGGCCGTCCTGCAGGACCGCTACTCGATCGTCCACATGCTGTTCCCGCCCTATACAGGTTTTGTGAAGCGGCTCATCAGGCTTGTCGTCAAGGTGCTGGGGTAACTGGTTCGATGGAACAACGATCTGAAAGTCACGGAACGTACGACTACATCATCGTGGGAGCCGGCTCGGCAGGCTGCGTGCTTGCAAATAGGCTGTCCGCAGATCCCGCGAAGCGCATCCTCTTGCTGGAGGCGGGACCGCGAGACAAGAGCGCGCTGATCCATACGCCGATCGGCATCGCGCTGCTGGCCAACAGCAAGAAACTGAATTGGGCCTTCAATACCGAACCCCAGCAGCATCTGAACGCCCGCCCCCTGTTTTGGCCGCGCGGCAAGACGCTGGGCGGGTCCAGCTCGATCAACGCGATGGTCTATATGCGCGGCCACAAGGCGGATTACGACGGTTGGGAAGTCGCCTCTGGCACCTCGGTCTGGGGCTGGGACCGTGTCCGCGCCCTGTTCAAGCGACTGGAAAACAATCAACGATTCGGTAATTCAGAATACCACGGGACGGGTGGTGAACTGTTTGTCAGCGAATTGCAGACGGTCAACCCGCTCAGCCGATCCTTCGTCAAGGCGGGGCGCGAACTGCAGATCCAGCATAATGATGATTTCAACGGCGAGCGTCAGGAAGGGGTCGGCCTTTATCAGGTTACCCAGAACCGCGGGCGGCGCTGGAGTTCGGCAAAGGCGTTTCTGGAAAGCGCGCTGGACCGGCCGAATCTGGAGGTCATCACCGATGCGCGGGTGACCCGCGTGGTGATGGACGGGCGGCGCGCGATCGGCGTGTCCTACAGGCGGAACAACAAATACAAGCAGGCGCGGCTGAACCCTGCGGGTGAGGTTCTGCTGTCTGGCGGCGCGGTGAATTCGCCGCAGATATTGATGCTCTCGGGCGTCGGCGCAGCGGAGGAGCTGAAGGAACACGGCATTCCGGTGCTGCATGACCTGCCCGCCGTGGGCAAGAACCTGCAGGACCATCTGGACATCACGCTGATGAACGCGGCCAGTTCGCGTCAACCGATCGGAGTGGCACTCAGCTTCCCGCCGCGCGCGGTGGCGGGGCTGTTTTCCTATATCTTCCGCCGCAAGGGGTTTCTGACCAGCAACGTCGCGGAATCGGGCGGCTTCGTTAAAAGCACGCCCGAGCGCGACCGGCCGAACCTGCAATTCCACTTCCTCCCGACCTATCTGAACGACCATGGACGCAAGATCACCTACGGTTATGGCTTTACCCTGCACATCTGCGACCTGCTGCCGAAAAGCCGGGGCAGGATCGGTCTGAAAAGCCCCGATCCCCTGGATGATCCGCTGATCGACCCGAAATACCTCGATGACCCGGAGGATATGAAAACCATGATCGCGGGGGTCAAGATCGGCAGGCGCATCTTCGACGCGCCTGCCATGGCTGTTCATTCCCGGCGCGAGGTTTTGCCCGGTCCCGCGGTTCAGAGCGATGACGAAATCGCCGCCGATATCCGCAAGCGGGCCGAGACGATCTATCACCCGGTCGGAACCTGCCGGATGGGCGCCGATCCGGCGTCGGTGGTCGATCCGCAGCTTCGGGTGCGCGGTATCGAGGGGCTGCGGGTGATCGACGCCTCGATCATGCCGACGCTGGTGGCGGGCAACACCAATGCGCCGACCATCATGATCGCGGAAAATGCTGCTGACATGATTTTGGGGAAGATCCATATTTAGGCTGTGTCGCAGAATATTTCCAGCAAAGCTGTCAATCCGTGTGAAATATGCCGATCCGGCGGGTGTGACTCCAACCGAGTTCGGATGAAAAGCCTACGTCCGACGCTCTCGTCGACGAAGCCTCGCCATGCCGCAAGATCGTCGAAGTCGCGCGACGCGCGCAGCAACAGGGCGTCGGCGAGCGCCCTCTTGAGATGGCCATGCGCGCTCTCGATCGAACCATTCTCATGCGACACTCCGCGATTGTTGCGGGTCGGTGTCATGCCGTAATAGCCGCAGAATGCCTCGTAGCGTGTCGTCAAATCCTCCTTGGCGTCGGCGCCGAGATTGCGGAACGCCGCCGAAAGGCTGTCGCTTCGGTGCTGCTCGGGAACCCCGCCCAGCGACCACAGGGCGTTCTGCAACCCTTCCGCCAGCGCGACAAAGCTCTCGCCACCGAGCACGACATGGGCGTGTTCGAAGCCGGAAAACGGCAGACGGAAGTGATAGAACCGGCAGTCCAGCAACTGGCCGGCGACGGTGATCCGCGACCTCGGTGAAGTCTGACAAGCCCATGCGACCCGGCGGATGCTCCTGGCGGAAGATCACCTCCCGGTCCGGGCCGTTCACCGCGCGCCACGCCCTGATCCGCCGTTCAAGCGTCCGCCGCTTCCCGGAGCCCAGTTCCGGGTGCCGACGGCATAGTTCCTCGAACACGGCGATCGGCCGCAATCCGGGGCGGCCTTCAGCATGGGGAGGACGTCGTTCTCCCAGACGTCGACGAATGGATCGGCGCGGCGACGTTCGCGGGGCGCCTGTTTTTGGGTTGGAAGTCGGGGATCCTTCTCGAACCGGTAGGCGGCGGAGGTGCTGAATCCGGCCTTCGCAGCGGCAATGGCTGGCGAATGGTTGCGGCGCAAGTTCATGAAAAGCCTCATTTGTTGATCGGT
>JAFEFK010000146.1 GCA_018240625.1 Pseudomonadota bacterium | reverse complement strand
AGGCGTCGGTGGTCGGTGCGGTCACCGCGCCGCTTTATGATGGCGGCACCGCGGCGTCACAGACCCGTCAGGCCAAGGAACTGGCCACGCAAAGCCGGCTGGTACTCGATCAGGTCCGCAATCAGGCGCGCACGGCGGCGCTCGGTGCGTGGGTCGCGAACGAAGGCGCCAAGATCGCGGTCGGCGCCTCCGAATCGGAAGTTCGCGCCGCAACGGTGGCGCTGCAAGGCGTGCAGAAGGAAGCGCAGGGCGGCCAGCGCACAACTGTCGACGTGCTGAACTCACAACAGGATCTGATTTCGGCGAAGGCTCGGCTGATCGGCGCGCAACGCGATCGCGTGATCGCGTCCTACACCCTGCTCAGCGCGATCGGAAGGCTGGACGTGAAGACGCTCGGCCTCAATACGCCGGATTATCTCCCCGAAGTGCACTATCATCAGGTGCGCGACGCCTGGGAAGGTTTGAGGACGCAGACGCCGTCGGGGAAATAGCGGTGGCGGCGGCTCAGTCGCGCGCGAGCGCCAGCCGATCGCGGCGACGCACCGGAACACTTTTGGCCTTCAGGCCGGCCACGATGGCATCGCCGTGGGCCGTGTCCTGCGCCTCGATCATCAGTTCGACCTCGGTCATGTTGGCCGAGAGCGCGCCGAAAAAGCGCTGATGCTGCACCTCGACGATGTTGCCGCCGAGTTCGGCAATCGTCCGCGTCAGGTCGGCGAGCGCGCCGGGCTTGTCGGAGATGTCCACCACCAGATCGATCAGCCGGCCATCGCGCACCAGCCCGCGCATCAGCACATTGGCGAGCGTCCGCGTGTCGATGTTGCCGCCGGAAACAATCAGCCCCACGTTGCGTCCGGCAAAGCGCTCCGGCGCAGCGAGCAACGCCGCGAGCGCCGCAGCACCCGCGCCTTCGGCCACCGTCTTTTCGATCTCGAGCAAAAGAATCACGGCCTTTTCGATCAACCGTTCCGGCACTGTCATCACATCGACGCCGAGGGCGCGCAAAATTGCCATCGGCAATTCGCCGACGTCCCGGACTGCGATTCCTTCTGCGATCGTCGCACCACCGACCGACACGGGCCGTCCCCCGAGTTGCTGCGCGGCAGCCGCATAGGACTCCACCTCGACGCCGATTACCTCGACCGGTGACGAATGCTCCGCCGCCGCGATGGCGCAGCCGGCCGCAAGTCCCGCGCCACCAACCGGCGCGACGATGCAATCGAGCGTGGGTTGGTCTTCCAGCATTTCCAGCGCGACGGTGCCCTGCCCCGCAATAATGGCCGGATCGTTGTAGGGATGCACGAAGACGAGATTTTCTCGCACGGCCAGCTCATGCGCGAAGACCGCCGCATCCGCCAGCGTCTCGCCTTCGAGCAGCACCCGCGCCGCATGATGCCTGGTCCGCGATACCTTCACGAATGGCGTCGCCTTCGGCATCACGATCGTCGCCTCGATCCCAAGACGCCGTGCGTGATAGGCGACGCCTTGCGCGTGATTGCCCGCGGACATGGCGATCACGCCACGACGCCTCTCATCCTCGGACAGCGTCAGCAGCTTGTTGGCAGCGCCGCGCTCCTTGAACGACGCCGCGAACTGCTGGTTTTCCAGCTTGAGCCAGACTCTCGCGCCGGTGATGTCGGACAGCGTTTGCGAGTGAATCAGGGGTGTGCGCAGAACGTTGCCCGCAATACGGGAAGCGGCCTCGTGGATATCGCCGGATGTCACTGGCAGTCGTGCCGTCATCGTGCTGCGCTCCCCGCAAATGCCATCAATGGCCGGCAGTAGCGCCGTTGTTCAGGATGAAATGCCGTTCGCGGGACCTGATGATGCCGACCACCGTGTCGTTGGCCGGTGTCGCGATACCAAGCGGCTTGCCAAGGCGCGGGATCGCTCCGTTGATGGCATCGACCTCACACCGGCGGCCCGCATTGTAGTCGAGCAGCATCGAGGGGCGCGCGCCGGGAATCTTGCTGCCGAGCTTGCGGATATGTTCGACGGGATCGCCGACATCGAGCTTGATGTTCGACGCTTGCGCAACGGCGATCGCCTCCTCGGCACAGCTCCGCGCCACATGCCAGGCATCGGCATCCGCCAGAATCTCCCCGACCGTCAACCCGGTCGTGCAGGACGTTCCGGAAAACGCGACGTTCATGATCAGCTTTTCCCACACCATCTGCTTGATGTCGTCGAACAGCGCAACCTTGAAGCCTGCGGACTCCCAGATCTTCCCCGAAGCCTGCAACAATTGCTTCGGCAATCCCGCATAGGCGCCGAACCGGATCATCTCCATGCCGTTGTGGTGGGCATGGCCGGGCGCCTTGATCGATGCGCCGAAGCCACCGACCACACCGACCGCGATCCGGTCCGCACCGAGGATCGGCGCTGCGATCTCGGGCGAACCAAGGCCGTTCTGGATGGTCTGCACGATGGTGCCGGAGCCGATCAGGGGCAGGCTCGCCTTCGCCGCCTCCTCGACATCGAACGACTTTGTGGCGATGATGACGAGATCGCAGGGGCCGATGCCGTCCGTCGTGGTGGACGCGTGAATCGGCACCGTGCGGTCACCGCTCGCACCCTCGACGCGCAGACCTTTCGTCGCCATCGCCTCCGCATGATCGGGCCACAGCGTCACGGCATGCACGTCGTGACCGGCATCCACCATCAATGCGGCATAGACCGAACCCATCGCACCGCATCCGACAACCGCAATCTTCGCCATTCCGCTCTCCGTGTTTGCCGTTTCTCGTTCGCGAGGCGACGGCTTTCGCACAGCTATGCCACGCGTGGCCGCAAAACGGAATGTTCCGGGCGAGCATCAGCCCCGCGATCCTGCAATGCCAAAGCGTTTCGAGCGAAGTGGAAACCGGTTCGCGTCAAGAAACGCGACAAAACCAGAATCGGGCGATCGGCTATTGCGTGCGGCGCGAGAAATATGAGATCAGCACCGGCAGCGTGATCAGGATCACCATCGGCGCCAGCAGCATGCCGGTCACGACAACCACCGCCAGCGGCTTCTGCACCTGCGACCCGATGCCGGCGGACAGCGCCGCGGGCAACAGCCCGACGCCGGCGACGACGCAGGTCATCAACACGGGCCGCATCTGCAACTCGCAAGTGCGGACCACGGCCTTGAGACGATCCAGCCCCTCGTCGATCAACTGATTGTACTGCGACAGGATGATGATGCCGTCCATGACCGCGATGCCGAACAGCGCGATAAATCCGATCGCCGCGGAAACGCTGAACGGAATGCCGGTGACCAGCAGTCCGAGCACGCCGCCGAAGATCGCCATCGGTATCACGCTCATCGCCAGCAGCGTATCGATCATCGAGCCGAAGTTGAACCACAGCAGCATTGCGATCAGCGCGAGGCTGATCGGCACCACGATCGACAGCCGCCGGATGGCGTCCTGAAGATTGCCGAACTCGCCGACCCATTCCAGCCGCGAGCCCGGCGGCAACTGCACTTCGGCGGCGACCTTCTCCTGCGCTTCCCGGACCGCGCCGCCGAGATCGCGTCCGCGTACCGAGAACTTGATCGGCAGGTAGCGCTCCTGCTGCTCGCGGTAGATATAGGCTGCGCCCGAAACCAGCTTGATCGTCGCGACCTCGCTCAGCGGAATCTGGGCAATGGTCCCGTTCGGACCGGGCGCACCGATCCTTAAGTTCTGGATCGCCTCCGCGCTCTTGCGGTATTCCGGCGCCAGCCGAACGATGATCGGAAAATGCCGATCGGAGCCGGGTTCATAGAGATCGCCCGCGGTGTCGCCGCCGATCGCCACCTTGATCGTGGCGTTGATGTCGCCCGGCGACAGGCCGTAACGGGCGGCCTTGGCGCGGTCGATGTCGATCTGAACGGTCGGCTGTCCCAATGAGGTAAACACCCCGAGGTCGGTGATGCCATCCACCGTCGACAATACATTCTTGATCTTGTTGGCCGTGTCCGTCAGCGCCTGCAGATCGTTACCGTAGAGCTTGATGGAATTCTCGCCTTTCACGCCGGAGACCGCCTCCGAAACGTTGTCCTGCAAATACTGCGAGAAATTGAACTCGACGCCCGGGAATTTGGCCTGCAGTTGCGCCAGAAGCTCGGCCGTCACCTTGTCCTTGTCATGCGAACCCGGCCACTGCTCGACCGGCTTCAGCGGCGCGAAGAACTCGGCGTTGAAGAATCCCGCCGCGTCTGTCCCGTCATCGGGCCGTCCATGCTGGGACACCACGGATTCGACTTCGGGCCGGGCGCGGATCAGCTTGCGCATCTCGTTGACGTAGGTGTTGCCTTCTTCCAGCGAAATCGTCGAAGGCAGCGTCGCCCGGATCCAGAAATTTCCTTCCTCGAGCTTCGGCAGAAATTCCAGTCCAAGCAATCGCGCGAAGACAAATGTCAGTGCCACCAGCACCACAGCGCCAGCCATCACCACCTTGCGGTTTCCGACCGCCCAGTTCAGCACCGGATCGTAAAGGCGATGCAGGGACCGCACGATCCAGGTCTCGGTCTCATGCATGTGCGACGGCAGAATGATCGCGCTGAGCGCAGGCGTAACAGTAAACGTCGCCAATAACCCGCCTGCCAGCGCATAGGCATAGGTCCGCGCCATCGGACCGAAGATGTTGCCTTCGACACCGCTCAACGTGAACAGCGGCAGGAACGCGGCGATGATGATCGCCGCGGCAAAAAAGATGGATCGCGAGACGTCGGCCGCCGCGCTGAAGATCGCGTGGCTCTTCATGTCCATGGTGATGCCGGCCGAGATGTGGCTTCGCTCGGCCTCGGACAGCTCCGTCGTTTGCGACAGCCGGCGGAAGATCGCCTCGACCATGATGACGGTGGCGTCCACGATCAGCCCGAAGTCGATGGCGCCGACCGACAACAGGTTGGCGGACTCGCCGCGCAACACGAGAATGATGACGGCAAAGAACAGCGCAAATGGAATCGTCGCGCCGACGATCAGCGCGCTGCGCAGATCGCCGAGGAATATCCACTGCAGCAATACGATCAGCAGGATACCGACCACCATGTTGTGCAGAACGGTGTGGGTCGTAATGTCGATCAGGTCCTTGCGGTCGTAGATGCGCTCGATCTTGACGCCCGGCGGCAGGATGCTCGAATTGTTGATGTCGGCTACGAGTTTCTCGACGCGCGCGATGGTCGGCGAGCTTTTCTCACCGCGCCGCATCAGCACGATGCCCTGCACGATGTCGCCATTGTCGTTGAGTCCGGCGATGCCGAGCCGCGGCTTCTCGCCGACGGTCACGTTGGCGACGTCCTTGACCAGAACCGGATTGCCGCCGCTTTGCGACACCATGGTGTTGGCGATATCGTCGATCGAGCGGATCAGGCCGACGCCGCGCACCACGGCGGACTGCGAGCCGATATTGACGGTATTGCCGCCGACGTTGATGTTGGCGTTGCCGACCGCCTGCAACAGTTGCGGCAGGGTCAGGCCGTAGGCGATCAGCTTGTTGAAGTCGACCTGGATTTCATAGGTCTTGGTCTTGCCGCCCCAGCCGGTGACGTCGATGACGCCGGGCACGGCGCGGAAGCGCCGTTGCAACACCCAGTCCTGAAGGGTCTTGAGATCGAGCACGCTGTAGTTGGGCGGTCCCTTGAGCCTGTAACGATAGATTTCACCGACCGCGCTGAGCGGCGAGATCTGCGGCTGGACGTTGCCCGGCAGCGGCGAGAGTTGCGACAGCCGGTTCAGCACCTGCTGCAAGGCCTCGTCATAGGTGTAGTCGAACGAGAACTGCAGTTTGACGTCGGCCAACCCGTACAGCGAGATGGTGCGGATGGTCTGGAGATTCTTGATGCCGGCGACCTGGGTCTCGATCGGGATGGTGATGTAGCGTTCGATCTCCTCGGCCGACAGGCCCGGCGACTGGGTGACGATGTCGACCATCGGCGGCGTCGGATCGGGATAGGCCTCGATGTTGAGCTGCTTGAATGCGATGAAGCCGCCGACGATGACGAGGGCCAACAGGCCGACCATTAACAGGCGCCGGCTGACGGCAAAGGCGACAAGGCGGTCCATTCAGCTAGCTGCCCGATGCCGCGCGATCGATGAAAAGGCTTCCCTTGGTGACGATCTTCTCGCCTGGATTTAGATTACCCGTCACCTCGACAAGATTGCCGTTGATCAGGCCGGTCTTGATCTGGCGCAGCTCGATCGACTTGTCGTCGTGCGCGACCCAGACCCGCACCTGATCGCCTTCGTAGATCAGTGCCTGCTTCGGCACGGCGACCGCCGGATGATCGGCCGGTGAAAAGATCGTGACGTTGGCGAACATTTCCGGCTTGAGTTGACCGTCCT
>JAFEFK010000145.1 GCA_018240625.1 Pseudomonadota bacterium | reverse complement strand
GGATCGCTTCTTGGTCAAGTTTCACAATTTATGGACCATCGAGGCGCCGGAGGGATATTCCGTCCTATTCACGCATCCCTTGAACCGGTTCGACTTGCCGTTCACGGCGCTGACCGGTCTTGTCGATTGCGACCGTTACGTCGACAACTGGATTCATTTCCCTGCGCACTGGCACGACATGAATTTTTCCGGCGTGCTGCCGAAAGGCACGCCGGTGGCGCAATGTTTTGCGGTGAAACGCGAGGACTGGAGCCTGAAAACCGAGGCCTTCACCGCGGACGACGCGCAGCGCGTTCGCGCGCTCGTCGCGGACATCGTCCGCGAGCCCGGATTCTATCGCCGCAAATTCCGCGCGTGAGCGGTGCTAGTGGTCCGATTCTGAACCACTCCACTAGGATTGACGCTTGAGAAACGCCGCGGCCGCGCTGGGGCGCAGAAAGAAACGCCCGTGCGGCGTGCCTGCGAGCACATGCATCGCGCGCCCGAGCAGCGCGGGCTGGTCGCGCAGCGCCCGGCGGAGAGCGGCTTCACCGGCTGCGCGATCGCCCATCTCGAACAGGGCGACCGCAAGATCGGTGCGTGTCATGGCGTCGGCAGGCTGAAGCCCGAGCGACCTGCGTAGCAGATCGGCAGCGGCCGCATTGTCGCCGTCGAGCAGCAGGATGCGCGCCAGCGCCGTGGCGAGTTCGGGACGGCCGGGAGCGGAATCGAACGCCTGTTGCAGGACGGCGCGGGCCTTGTCGCGTGCGTTGACGCTCTGATGCAGCATCGCCAGTTGCTGCATCAGCGGAATTTCGCCCGGCACAAGTGTCAGGGCTTGTTCAAGGGCTGCAATCGCCTTCGCGGTCTCGCCATTCCGGTGGAGCAGGCCGGCATATTCGGCAAACGCCTGCGGAAACACCGGCCGCCGCGCCATCGCACGCGCGAGGAGAGCGTGTGCCTCTTCCGCGCGTCCGGCGGCGATCAGGGTCGATGCCAGCAACGTCGCGACGCGGGGATCGTCGCTGCGCTGGGCTGCCTTCTGCAACGGTGTCATGGCCTCGGCGAGGCGTCCCTGCGCGCCAAGCGCGCGGGCAAGCAACATTACCGCATCGGCGTGACCGGGATCGGCCTTCACAAGGCTCGCGGCGAGACGTTCGGCCTCATCGGGACGGCCGGCCTGCAATGCCATCGCCGCGTTCCGCAGCACGTCCGCCGTGCGGGTGTTGCGGTTGGAGGGCTGGCGAGCGTTCATGACTGATGAATCGGGTGAGGGGGCATGAGGGATGGCAATATCGCGGCTGCGATCCTAGTGTGGTGGTTCAGAAGTTCGCTTCATTGTCGCAGCGAGTCGGTTAAGCGAACTTCTGAACCTAAACCACACTGGAAACATGGGATTTCTAGTGTCCCTTTGATTCCGAAGTTCGCATCAAAGGTTGTTGCAAGGGCATGCGAACTTCGGAATCGAGACACTAGTGTTCCGAAGCCATCAACAACGAGGAGGGCTAAATATGGCGAAGAAAGCAGCTGCTACCCCGACCACCGTGACACTGAAGCATCTCGCGGCAGCATTGGCCGAAGACCACGAATTGTCGAAGAAGACGGCTGAGGCCATTTTGAACGACATGGTCACCCGTATCACCAAGCACCTCAAGAAGGGCGAGCGTATCCGCATCGTCGGCCTTGGCATCCTGCAAGTCCGCAAGCGCGCCGCCCGCATGGGCCGCAACCCCGCCACCGGCGAAGCCATCCACATCAAGGCGTCCAAGAAGGTCGCGTTCCGCGCCGCCAAGGAATTGAAGGAAGCCGTCTGATCGGCGGACTTTCGTCTCGACTAAGGCACTTTCAACGATTGGTCCGCCATGCCGATCGCGCTCCATGACCCTCGGGATCGTGCTCCGCGATCCCGGCATGGCGGATTTTATTTGACCTGATTTCTGCGATATACGGCCTCATTCAATTCAGAGGTCGTGATGTCAGAATCCACCGTCAAATTTACGCATAACGTGACCGCTCGTTTCTTGCGTTACGTGGTCATCGACACGCAGTCGGACCCAACTTCACCCACTTGTCCATCGACAGAGAAGCAGAAGGACCTCGGGCGCCTGCTGGTGCGCGAACTGCTCGAGATGGGCGTCGCGGATGCCCATCTCGACGAGCACGGCTACGTCTATGCGACAATTCCCGCGAACACCTCCAGGCAGGTTCCCGTCATCTGCTTCTGCTCGCATATGGACACCTCGCCCGATTGCTCCGGCACCAACGTCAAGCCGCAGATCGTCCGGAATTATCAAGGTGGCGACATCGTGCTGCCGGGCGATCCCTCGCAGGTGATCCGGCCCGCGGATAATCCGGCGCTCGCCGATCAGATCGGCAACGATATCGTTACGTCCGACGGCACCACCCTGCTCGGCGCCGACAACAAGGCCGGCGTCGCCGAGATCATGGATGCCGCGGAATTCCTGCTCAAGAACCCGCAGATCAAGCACGGCGCCATCAAGATCCTGTTCACGCCGGACGAGGAGATCGGACGCGGCGTCGACAAGGCGGACCTGAAAAAGCTCGGTGCAGATTTCGCCTATACGATCGACGGCGAGACCGCCGGCCATATCGAGGACGAGACGTTCTCCGCCGATGGCGCCGTCATCACGATCGAGGGTGTCAGCGCCCATCCGGGCTTTGCCAAGGGCAAGATGGAGCACGCGATCAAGATCGCATCCCGGATCGTGGAACGGCTGCCCAAAGACACCTGCTCGCCCGAGACCACTGATGGCCGCGACGGGTTCCTGCATCCGATCAGCATTTCAGGCGCACTGGAACGCGCCACCGTCAGCTTTATCGTCCGCGATTTCACGGACGCCGGCCTGAAGGAGAAGGAAGATCTGTTGGAATCCATCGCCAGGGATGTGATGAAGGATTTTCCGCACTCGACCTATCGGCTGGAGGTCAAGCCGCAATACCGCAACATGAAGCAGGTGGTCGACCGCCACCCCGAGATGATCGACAACGCTTTGGAAGCGATCCGGCGCGCTGGTCTGAAACCGGTGAAAGGCAGCATTCGCGGCGGCACCGACGGCTCGCGGCTGTCCTTCATGGGCCTGCCCTGTCCGAACATCTTTGCCGGCGAGCACGCGTTCCATTCGCGCACCGAGTGGGTCAGCGTGCAGGACATGGAAGCCGCCGTCCGGACCATCGTACATCTCGCAGCGATCTGGGAAGAACGGGCATAGGCTCGGTGCATGGTCATCCACCGATCCGAATCCGGTAAAACACTTCTGCTCGTCGGCGCAACCGGCACGTTTGGCGAGCGGCTTGCTGAAGGCCTCATCCGCTCCGGAATTGCAGTGATCGGAGTAGCCCGCGACCGCAACCGCCTCAGCCACCTCGCGCGACGGCTTGGACCGCTGTTTACAGCTGATGCGCGTGACAGAAGTGGAATTGATGCGGTTTTCCTGCGCGGCGTGCGCGCGAAGCATCCCGGCCTCTTCGCGATAGCAGACGCGTCGGGGCCATTTCAGACCAGCGATCTTCGATTACCGGAAGCGGCCATCAGCGCCGGATTGCACTATGTCGATCTCGCGGATGGACGCGCCTTTGTCGCCAGCATCGCTCGACTCGATCGCGCCGCGCGCACCGCGCAGGTCGCGGTCCTTGCCGGAGCCAGTTCCACGCCCGCGCTTTCGCATGCCGTGCTGGATTTCCTGATCGCAGGATCGCGCAAGGTCATCGCAATCGATGTCAGCATTGCCCCCGGCAACCGTGCACCGCGCGGCATGAGTGTCATGCGAGCGATCCTCTCGACCGTTGGTCAGCCGCTGCGCGTGTTTCGCGGAGGCCGCTGGACCGAGGAACGTGGCTGGGGATTGAATAAGACGATCGAGCTTCCGTCTGTGGGGCGCCGACGTGTCGCGCTCTGCGAAACACCCGATCTCGACCTGCTTGTTGAAAGATATCATCCCGCCGCCGATGCCGTGTTTCGCGCCGGACTGGAACTTCGCCTGCTTCATGACTCGACTGGGGTTCTCGGCCTTCTCGTGCGCTCCGGCACGATTGCATCCCTCGCGCCCTACGCGCGTGTGCTCCGCTTCATCGCGGGCATGTTCCGACCGTTCGGGAGCGATCGCGGTGGTATGTCCGTCGATGCGCTTGTCGCGAACGAGGCCGATCAACTGGTCCAGCGCCGATGGACAATCACGGCCCAGTCCGGCGTCGGTCCGTATATCCCGACTTTGCCGGCGCTGGCGGCTTTGAAGATGCTGGCCGACGGGACGCTGACGTGGTGCGGCGCGGCACCCTGTGCGGGTCTGATTCCTTATGACGTGATCGCCAGGGAATTCGCCCATCATGGTCTTGCAACGCAGACGGACGAGACGCCTTATCCGCCGTCGCTCTTCCGCCGTCTGCTGGGACCGGATTACGAAATCCTGCCTGAAGCCGTTCGGAAAGCGCACGACGTTCAGGGCGTTCTGGTTCTTGAGGGTAAGGCAGACGCAGCAGGGCCGGATCACGTTCTGGGCCGGCTGATCGCGCGGCTCTTCCGGCTGCCAAAGCCGGGACTCGACATGCCCATTCGTGTCGAGATGCGGGACGAAGGCGACGGATCGGAAACGTGGACGCGGTTTTATCCCGACGTCACCATGCGTTCGAACCTGCGCGATGCCGATGCCGCGACGCGCCAGATCGATGAATGTTTCGGTCCTCTCTCGGTCCGCTTGCAGTGGAATGCGACCGCGCAAGGCTTGTCGCTTCACACGTTACGTGCGCGGCTACTGGGATGTCCCCTGCCGAACATCCTGCGTCCGCGCACCAGGGCCAGCG
>JAFEFK010000144.1 GCA_018240625.1 Pseudomonadota bacterium | reverse complement strand
TCTCGAATTCGAGATCGATCACGGGCGGCCGCGCGAAATGCCAGGTCAGGCCGGCTCTGAAAGCACCGGGCCGCACCAGTTCTTCAGCGGCGACGGCATGGAAATCGTGAATGGTATAGGCCTGCGCGGCGGTAGTGTCGCGCCACGCGAAACCGAATTCGGCGAGACGGCGCTGCATCTCGCCGGCCGTGAACCGCACCTTGTCCTTCATCCCCTCCGGACTGAGATCGCGATAGCGCGTAATCCGCTCGGGATAGCTGCCGCTACCGCCGCGCGCTTCCGCACCGCCTGCGATCACGAAGGTCGGCGACGCGCCGCTGCCTGGCCGCGTAAATGAAAATGCGTAAAACGACGGCTCGGAAGGCGGATCGATTTCCGGACAGACGTTGCTGCGCGCGACCGGATTGGTCGTGCCATCAAAGATATTCCATTCAGCGAGCGTCTTGACGTAGTGTTCGTTGAATCGGCGGAAGCCATCTTCGGTGAAGGCGCCCGGCGAGCGCAGTTCGCAGGCGCAGAACGACGTAAGCGGACGTCCTGCAGCCTTCATATAGTCCGCAGCAAGCCGAAAGCCCTCCGCGAGCGGAACAAGACGATCGAACCGCACGCGCTCGATCTCAAATCCCGCGCTGGCCGCTGCGCCACTGGAGTACTGAAAGACGGCCGGAATGAACCGGTAGTTGCCCGCCGTGAATTCGCTGACCATGCCCGCCTCCCTCGATTTATCGATCGACTATGAAAACAAAAAGGGGACCGGACAAGTCCGATCCCCTTCGATTTTCAATTCGCAGGCTGCTTATGTCGGCTTCAAATTCGGACCAAGATCGAAATCCGCGATTTCCTTGCTACGCTTTGACTCAGCGCCGGCCCGGTGATCGGTCGCGATCGCGACATACACTGCCGGAAGCACGAATAGCGTGAACATCGTGCCAATCAGCATGCCCGCGACAACCACGATTCCGATCGAGAACCGGCTTGCCGCACCCGCGCCTGAGGCCGTCAGCAACGGCAGCAGGCCGGTAACCATCGCAGCCGTCGTCATCAGGATCGGCCGCAACCTGACCCGCGCGGACATCTCGATGGCCGAGCGCTTGTCGAGACCCTCGTTGAGCTGAAGCTCGTTGGCGAACTCTACCATCAGGATGCCGTGCTTGCTGATCAGGCCGACCAGCGTCAGCAACCCGACCTGCGTGTAGATGTTCATCGTCGCCGCTCCGAAGAACAGCGGGATCAGCGCGCCGACGATCGCCATGGGCACGCTGACCATGATGACCAGGGGATCGCGCAGACTTTCGAATTGCGCGGCCAGCACCAGGAAGATGATGATCAGCGCGAAACCGAAGGTCACCGCGAGCTGGTTGCCTTCCTGAACGTACTGACGGGAATCCGCGAGGTAATCGTGACTGAAGCCGGACGGAAGCTGCTTCGCCTGCTTTTCGAGGAAATCCACAGCCTGCCCTACCGTCACGCCAGGCATTGGCACGGCCTGGAATGTCGCGGAGTTCAACTGATTGTAATGCGTCAGCGCATTTGGATCGGTACCGGTCTTGATCGACACGACGGTCGAGAGCGGCACCAATTGGCCGGTCGACGTCGGCACGTAGTAGCCGCCCAGCGATTCCGGAGACAGCCGTAAACTACGCGGAACCTGCGGAATCACCTGATAGGATCGCCCTTCCAGGTTGAAGCGGTTGATGTAGTTTCCGCCAAGCAGCGTCGAGAGCGTGTTGCCGACCTGTTGCATGTTGATGCCGAGATCGCTCGCCTTGGAACGATCGACGTCGACGCGAACCACCGGCTGATTGAAATCGAGGTCGCTGTCCGAGACGATGAAGAGTCCGCTCTTGCGCGCGGCGTCCTTCAGCTTGACCATCTGCTCATAGACCTGCCGGAAATCGTTGGTCGAACTGATCACCATCTGCACCGGCAATCCGCCGGGTCCGCCGGGCAGCGGCGGCAGATTAAAGGCGAAGGCATTGACGCCCTCGATCTTGCTGAGCTGCGCCTGCACCAGCGGCTTCAGCTTGATCGACGAGCGCGTTCGCTCGTCCCACGGCTTCAGCAACATGCCTGCGATGCCGCCTTGCGGGCCATTGATACCATTGAGAACAAAGCGAAGATCGGTTTCCGGAAAGCTCGCGAACACCTTGTCGAGTTTTTCGCCATAATAGTCGGTGTAATCGATGTTGGCGTACTTCGGCGCTTTGGTCACCGCAAACACGATACCCTGATCTTCCTCTGGCGCGAGCTCTTTTGAGGTGTGCATGTAGAGAAAGCCGACGAGACCAAGGATTGTTATCGCGAACAGCGCCGTGATCGGGCGATAGTCAAGCGAACGGTCGAGCTGGCGCCCGTACCATCGGGTGACCGAGCCGAATACGCGATCGACGAGTTTGGCAAACCGGCCGTGTTCGCCGCCCTTGAGGAAGACCGAGCACATCATCGGCGACAACGTCAGCGCGATCACACCCGAAACGATCACCGAGCCGGCAAGCGTGAAGGCGAATTCGCGAAACAGCGCGCCGGTCAGGCCGCCGAGGAAGCCGATCGGCGCGTAGACCGCCGCCAGTGTAATGGTCATCGAAATCACGGGGCCCACGATTTCGCGCGCGCCCTGCATGGCGGCCTGGACAGGCGGTTTCCCCTCCTCCAGATGCCGGTGGATATTTTCCACCACGACGATCGCGTCATCGACGACAAGTCCGATGGCAAGCACCATCGCGAGCAGCGTGAGAAGATTGATGCTGAATCCCATCATCAGCATCAGGCTGCAGACGCCGATCAGCGATAGCGGGATCGTCACGACCGGAATGATCACGGAGCGGAACGACGCCAGGAACAGGAAGATCACGACAACCACGATGCCGACCGCTTCAATCAGCGTCTTCTCAACCTCGTCGATCGACGACTGAATGAATTTCGTCGAATCGTAAGCCACCTTCATTTTCATGGAGGGAGGCAGGTTGCGCTCCAGTTCGGGGAACAGCGCCCGGACACCCTTAACAAGCGTGAGCGGGTTACCTTGAGGGGTCGCCTGCACACCAATGAAGATCGCATGCTCGCCGTTAAAGGCGACGCTGGCGTCCGTACTTTGTGCCGCAAGCTCAACTGTCGCGATATCCTGGATTCGGACAAAACCGCCATCCTTGGATTTGACGATCATGCGTTTGAATTCGTCGAGATTCCTCAGGTCGGTATTGGCCGAGACGTTCGAAACAATGAAATAGCCCTTCGCCTGACCGGCGGCTGCCTGAAAGTTATTGGCAGCGATCGCCGCCGCGACATCGGTCGGCGATACGCCCCGACCCGCCATCCGGACAGGATCGAGCCAGATGCGCATGGCGAAGGTCTGCCCGCCCAATATGTCGGCGGAGGCCACGCCGTCGACGGTCGAGAGCACGGGCTGGATAACGCGCGTGAGGTAATCGGAGATCGCAGAGCCGCTCAGCTTATCGCTGGAGAAGCCAAGATACATTACAGCCGTGGTTTGCCCGGTCGTCTTGGTGACGATCGGATCATTGGATTCCTTCGGAATCAGGTATTTGACCGAATTCACCTTGGCGAGGACTTCGGTCAGCGCCTGGTTCGGATCGAAGTTCAGCTTGATGTAAACCTGGATGGTGCTGGTCCCCAGCACCGAAGACGACGTCATGTAGTCGACGCCTTCGGCGGACGCGACGGCTTGCTCGAGCGGCGTCGTGATAAAGCCCTGAATGAGGTTCGCCGAAGCACCTGGATAAACTGTCGTGATATTGACGACTGTATTCGACAGCTTCGGATACTGCCGGATCGACAGACTGGTAGCCGCCTTGAGTCCGATCAGCAGGATCAGCAGGCTGACAACAACAGACAGCACCGGCCGCTTGATAAAAATATCGGTCCATCTCATCGCACTAGGCTCCGATCGCTCAATACAACGGCGGCTTGGCTGGAATCGGTGGACCCGGATCCTCTGAGATCGTCACCGCGACCCCGGACTGGAGCTTGAGCTGGCCGACGGCCACCACGCGATCGCCGTCCTTCACGCCGCTCAGGATTTCGGCACGTCCATGAACCCTGTTGCCGACCTGAACGAAGGTACGCACAGCCGTCAGGCTGGTCTTGCCGTCGCTCTCCTTTTTCTCGGTGATCAGATAAACCGAATCGCCATAGAGCGTGTAGTCGACCGCCGTTTCCGGAAGGGTGATGACGGCAGGTTTGTCAGGCAGCACAACCGTCGTTGTCGCGAACATGCCGGGCTTGAGGATATGATCGGGATTTGCGATCGTCCCCTGTACGCGAATATTGCGAGTATCGGTGGCAATCTGAGGTTCGATCGTCGTGATCTTGCCATCGAACGTGCGGCCCGGATAAGCATCGACCGTGATACGGACAGTCTGGCCGACCTTGAGTTGGCCACTGTCCTTTTCCGTCACCGTGAAATTCGCATAGAGCGTCGACAAATCCGTCAGCGAGACAATCTGCGTGCCCGCGGTCAGGAACTGGCCGACCTCGACGTGACGCACGCCGAGTTCGCCGTCGAACGGCGCCCGCACCAGTTTCTGCGAAATGATCGCTTCAGTCTTGGCGATGCCGGCATTGGCCTGATCGAACGCAGCCTGCGCCTGATCCACCGTGGCCTGCGGCCCGAACTGCCGGGCCGCCAATTGCTGGGCGCGGTCCAGCGACAGCTTGCCGACGGTCGCTTGTGCCTTGAAACTTGCGAGATCGCCTTGATCGGGACCGTCGAAAAGCTGCACGAGCGGTGCGCCCTTGTCTACATGGGAGCCGGCCTTGAACATGATTCCCGTGATACGGCCGCTGACATCCGAGGTGACGTTGA
>JAFEFK010000143.1 GCA_018240625.1 Pseudomonadota bacterium | reverse complement strand
GTCGAGCTACGCGTCGCGTCCAGTGGATATTATTCGGCTGCTCGATTTCATGCTGAGCAATTGGAAAGACAAGGCGGCCATCGATCCTGCCAGAATAGGCTTCTTCGGCTTTTCCAAGGGCGGCTATACTGGATTTGTCCTGCTGGGGGCCACGCCGGATTTTGCAAGGATCGCGAAATTCTGTCGGGAGACAACGGGCACTTGCGCCCAACTTCACAACGGGGAAGCCGCGCCCAATCCGCCACATGATGCACGCATCAAGGCCGCGGTGATCGTCGATCCGGCGAGTGGCACTTTTACGCAGGATAATCTGGCCGCGATCAAAGTCCCGCTCCAGTTCTGGCGATCCGAGCGCGGCGGTCCTGGCGTGGGTGATGGCTCGGGCACCGCGCGCGTCGCGGAAAGCCTGCCGGGGAAACCCGACATTCATGTCGTGCCGGCGGGCCACTTCGCGTTTCTAGCGCCCTGCTCGCGCGAGCTTGCGGCGGCCATATCGCGCATCTGCACCGATAATCCCGCGGGCTTCGACCGGGCGGCCTTTCATCGCGATTTCAACGTGCGCGTTATCACTTTCTTTCGCGAACATCTCGATACCGGTGGCATCTCGCGTTGAGCGGGTTCGCCCGCTCGACACTACCATTTCTCGTCTATGCCAGAGCGTGAGATCGCTCGGCTGCCGGCCCCACGGGCGTCAGAACCCGGGCGGGGAAGTTTTGCACTTCCGAAAAGTTTAACGAATGGCGTAGGTCAAAAAACACGCCTAGGTTGTATTCAGACGTTGCAATGTCTGGGAAAGCGATGCTGGCGCAGGGGCAATATTCGGTCTGGTTCAAGACCAAGCAGGGCGAAGGCCTGGGGATCATTACCCTGCGGAACGGCCGCGTCACCGGCGGCGACGATCTGGTGACCTACGCCGGCACCTACACCGAAAGCGGCCACCGTTTTCACGCGTCGGTCAAGACGAGACGTCACGCTCCGGGCAGGCTTCCGCTGTTTCAGATCGACGAACTCGATATCGAACTAGATGGCAAGTCCGGCGGTCATCTCATCATCGCGAGCGGCAAGGTCAAGCAGGTCCCGGACACGCCGTTCGATGCAATTCTGATTCCCATCGCGGACGAGGCCGCCTTCCCGCGC
>JAFEFK010000142.1 GCA_018240625.1 Pseudomonadota bacterium | reverse complement strand
TGTATCATTGCATGATACATACTTCAAGCGATTTGTACCATCAGGCGATACATAGTTGGCCGGGGAAGCCAAGTGTCGCGGATCAGCCACCTGCCGACACCTGGAAAATCGATTTAATGTCGAAATAATCGACCAACCGAGGGCTAGGCACTGGATTTTGGTTATCCCGCGTGACGCTTAGTAGTTGGCATGAAGCCGAGGTTCGCTTCTCAGCGAACAATGCCGATCAGGAGGCTCTCACCCAAATCGAGGCTCATTACCAAAGGTCGCGAGGCTACGTGAATCTGACGAAGTCAGACCAACCCGACAGTGTCCAGTTGGGTAAATAGTAGATGAGAGTCGCCCACGAGACCGTGGTGTACGTTCCAGTGTTGGTGGGGGAAGAAGGACTCGAACCTTCGAAGTCATAAGACGGCTGATTTACAGTCAGCTCCCTTTGCCACTCGGGACACTCCCCCGTTCAACACCATCTGACTGCCTTCCACCGAGAAATGGCGGCTGATCGGCCATAGATGACGTTAAAACCAAAGGCCCAGCGAACGGGTCCATGGCCGGGCGCGTTTATGGGGGAAGCACCATGGCAAAGTCAACCAACAGGGCTGACGAATATCGTTTTCCGGCTTTGTGACTGGAAATTGCCATTATTTGGAACCCATGAGACAAGCCAATCATGAGCGAACGTGATCGTAAGCCGCGATTTCAGCGCGGCTCCCAAAAGAACGAAGACAGGGGTCGTGGCCGCCGGCGGGACCGTGACGGCGGGACTGGCGGCCCGGCGATCCTGTACGGCTGGCATACCGTGACCGCCGCGCTGGCCAATCCCGCGCGCAACATCCGCAAACTGCTGCTCACCGAGAACGCCGCGCGGCGGCTCGCGGATGAAAATATCCCGACCCGGATCGCGCCGGAGATGGTGCGTCCGAACATCATCGATCACCGCCTCGGCCCCGATGCCGTGCATCAGGGGCTACTCGCTGAAGCCGATCCCCTGCCCTCGCCTGATATCGGCGCCCTGACGCAAGAGGGCATTGTGCTGGTGCTCGATCAGATCACCGATCCGCACAACGTCGGCGCAATCATGCGATCGGCCGCGGCCTTCGCGGTGAAGGCGATTGTCACCACCGCACGGCACAGCCCCGAAGCCACCGGCGTGCTGGCAAAATCCGCATCCGGCGCGCTTGAACTGGTGCCGCTCGTCACCGTCTCGAACCTGGCTCGGGCTCTGACAGACCTGAACGACCGCGGTTTCATGACCGTCGGCCTCGACAGCGAAGGCAGCGAGGATCTCGCCAACGTCGCGTTGCGACAACCGCTGGCGCTGGTGCTCGGCGCAGAAGGCAAAGGCCTGCGGCAGTTGACGCGAGAGACATGCAGCGCGGTCGCGCGTCTGGACATGCCCGGCGAGATCAAAAGCCTTAACGTCTCGAATGCCGCGGTGCTGGCGCTGTATATCGGCGCAAGCCGTCTCAAGCTGATGCGCTGACGGCGCACGACAACGCCCGCTCGCACATGATGCAAGCGGGCGCCGGTTTTTGACTTACGTCAAATCAGTAATAGCGGCGCAACACCGGATGGCGGTGACCGTAATGCGCACCGGAGCCATAGTGCCGCGATCCGTAGATCACGCGTGGAGTGTAGCGGCGGGGCGCGTAACCGTAATGACGCGGCGCGTGGCTGTAACGCGGGGCGTATCCATAATTGCGCGGCGCATAACCATAGCGAATGCTGGGACGATGCATGCCGTAGTACGGACGCGGCTGATGCCAGCGGTGATAGCGATGGTGCCAGCGATAGCTGTAGACCGACGGACCGGCCACGCGCGCACCATCATAGTAGTGATGCATGGGATTGGCGTAACGGCCACCGTCATACGGGTAATAATAGGGACGGCTGTAGGCGCCCCATCCGGAAACGGCGCTCTCCTGATAGGTCGGGACCGGCGCGAAGCTGCCCGGGCCCGTATAGGTCGGTCCCTGATTGACGTAATAATACTGGGTCGGCGAAGGAAGACGCTCGTAACCCGCGACGCCGTAGCCGGCGCCATAGCTCTGCGCGCACGGGCTGACGTAAGCCTGGCACGGCGAGCAACCGTTGCTGAAAAGACCGCCGCCGCATGCCATCGCGGGCGCTGCACCCGCAGCAACCACAGCCACGGCCGCAACCAATCCTGAAATCATCTGACGCATTTACTCTCTCCTGCTTTCGTTTGCTTTTTTAAGGTTTGGGTCTTCGAAATTGCCGCGAATTCTTGCGCTGAAAGTCTTGTGACGAACCTGAGGCACCCATGTCCGGCGCGACGATCACCGCCGGCGGCGCCTGCGGAATATTGGGTTGCGCGGCGGTCGAGTCGGAATGCGCTGACCACGATTGATGGAAACTTTCGGCACGCGGCGGCAGCTTGCGGTTGGCCGGCGGCTCGATTTCGAGGCGGCCGTAACCGGGCGTGTGGCCAAGGCTCGGATAATAATGACCGACGTGCGGTTCGGGATCGACGTAACGTCCGCCATACACCGTGGGCTGCACGTGAGTGCTGCGGGCAAATCCCCAGTCGCCCTCGACCACGGCATAGGACGCATCGACGCCGTTAATGATGATGGGAACGCCGGGACGGCCGGGAACCACGATGACGGCGCCGCTGTCGGCCAAAGCCGTCACGGTCGTTCCGATCAATATCGCCAGTGCCAGTCCAGTCCGCATCGTCAGGATTCCGGTTACATCCGGACTCTAGCCGAATCGGCGCTGACAAGGGTTAAAGCGGCTGCCTAACCTCCCGGTAAGCCTAATGTGCAAAGATGGACCGGCGTTCAATTGCGACCCATCCGCTATTGAAATGTTAACGCGAAACGAACGGATCGCCACCCGTCACAGCCAGAGGCTGAGCAGCGTCAGGTTCACCGAGCAGGCTGCCAACAGCGAAATCGTCAATGCAAGGTGGACCCCGCGGGCTGGTTTCGATGTCGTTTCCATGCCCGGACCATCCGGCGATTCCACCCGGTGAGTCCCGGCCAATATTTTTCTGGCCGTACCGCCGTGATTCAGGAGTCGTTTACGACTTAGGGACACGTCCCGAATCGGCGGCATCCCGCCCCGCATGGGTTGCGACTGGGACAGCAGGCGGGACTTTGCCGCGGCTGCATCAGGCCCAGTCGGCCGAGAGCAGCGCACATTTCGCTCTGCTCGCATTGACGCTGACAAAGCCGACCATCATGTGCTGGAACGTCTTGCGACTGTTCGGTTTCACAATGCCATCGATCATATGGCGGCGCTCGGTCACGTAACGGCCATCCCTGCTGCGGAACGCGCAGGCAAGCTCGATATGCTTTACCGGATAGTCGTTGCTGTTGCGGATCGTCAGCGTCATCAGCGCCTTCGATCCCAGCCCGCCGCGCCGAAGCGATTGCCGCAACAGCGTTAGGCCATCGACCGACGCCACGGCTTTCGCGTGCGAGCCGGAAAGGCTCTCCTCGTCACCGGATGTTTTCGCAGGCGCGATGTTCCCCTCCCGAACGCCGGAGCCATGATCACTTGGCGCGACATCACTTGGCACGACGCTATCTGATGAGGATTTGCCTGATCCATTCCCGACATCCGGCACCACCAGCGCCGACGTGGCCGCGCTGCGCGCCGGCGGCTCGCTCGGGGGATTGGCAGCCTCGGCGCGGGCGAACATCCAGCCGACACATCCTCCCGCCGAGATCGCCCCTAGCAGCCAAAGTCCAATCCAGGAGGCGCGCGCCGAACGCCCGTTGCGCGACATGACCCTCCGCTTCGCCAAAAGGCGTTTTCGTCCCTGCGCTGACAGCCTGATGTCCATGACCGCGCCATCTATTGGCGGAAGTCGCACAAAGCCCGTATGCCGGGCATCGTCATACCGGCAGGCCTTCATGCCACCGCTGTGCGAGTAATCGCTGGAATGAAAAATGGTTCCAGCGGCTTGCAAGGCCGCCGCGCCTGTTCGAAGTTTTGGCGGCGTTCGTAGAATCGCGCGGGACCACGCGATGATCTCGATACGCCGAATTTGAGCGCACGGGCACGATCCAGTGGCCGGGGATTTCCTCGTCCGG
>JAFEFK010000141.1 GCA_018240625.1 Pseudomonadota bacterium | reverse complement strand
CTGTGTTGCTGGTGCTGGACGCGACGGTCGGACAGAACGCGCTGTCGCAGGTCGATGCGTTTCACAAGACGGCCGGCGTCACGGGGCTGGTTATGACCAAGCTCGACGGCACCGCGCGCGGCGGCATTCTGGTGGCGCTGGCCGAAAAGCATAAACTGCCGGTGCATTTCATCGGCGTCGGCGAGGGTATCGACGATCTCGCAGCCTTCACCGCGCGGGATTTTGCGCAGGCGATCGCAGGAATCGAGACATGAGATTGAGCGCGTCATGCCCGCACAGGCGGGCATCCAGTAATCCCCAGCGCCAGTCAGATCGAGACGGCAGGGAATACTGGATCATCCGCATTCGCGGATGATGACGGTCAGACAGGCAGGATCATGGACAAGAAGCAACCGCATCCGCTGTTCAAGCTGGCGACCGAGCTTGGACCCCTGGTCGTGTTCTTCGCTGCGAACGCGAAATTTCATCTGTTCGTCGCGACGGGCGCCTTCATGGTGGCGATCGTCGCGGCGATGATCGCGTCCTACGTGGTGACGCGGCATGTGCCGCTGATGGCGCTGGTCACCGGCATCGTCGTCATCGTGTTCGGCACGCTGACGCTGGTGCTGCACGACGAGACCTTCATCAAGGTCAAGCCGACCATCATCTACAGCCTGTTCGCAGGCGTGCTCGGCGGCGGGCTGCTGTTCGGCCGTTCCTTCATCGCCGTCATGTTCGATCAGGTCTTCAACCTGACGCCGCAGGGCTGGCGTCTGTTGACGCTGCGCTGGGCGCTGTTCTTTGCGGGCATGGCGGTGCTGAATGAAATCATCTGGCGTACCCAGAGCACCGACTTCTGGGTGGCCTTCAAGGCGTTCGGCGTCATTCCACTGACCATGATCTTCGCAATCGCCCAGATGCCGCTGACCAAGCGCTATCATCTCGAGCCCGCGTCGCTCGAGGCCAGCGACGCCAGCGAGGGGGATATCGGGAAGGGATGATCGGCATCGCCGTCCTTCACCTCTCCCCACGGGGGAGAGGTCGGCGCGAAGCGCCGGGTGAGGGGGCACATTTGCCGTCGTACTCCCTCACCCCAACCCTCTCCCCACGGGAGAGGGAGTTCGCGGCATTCGATGATGCGTTTCCGTCAGAATGTAAACCGCTCTGAAGCCTTTTACTTCGGTTGGCTCGCGATGATCTTGTCGGAGATCTTCTTGTAGGTTGCCTCCGGCAGGATGTCCTTCGAAACCAGTTGAT
>JAFEFK010000140.1 GCA_018240625.1 Pseudomonadota bacterium | reverse complement strand
TTCGGCGCCGAAGTCCGCGACGCAATGGATGCCCGCGCTGATCACCTGGTCGAGGAAGGCCTGGCCAGACGACAGGGCCAGCGCGTGATCGTCGCCCGCGATCTCCTTTCGACACTCCAGCGACGCGAGCTTGAGGAGGCCACGGCCAGATTATCAGCCGACACGGGTCTGGCGTACCACCCGGCCGCTGAAGGCGAGCGTGTCGCTGGCGTTTATCGCGAACGGGTGACACTCGCGTCGGGGCGCTTCGCCATGATCGATGATGGGTTGGGATTCCAACTCGTGCCGTGGCGTCCGGCTTTGGAAAAGAACCTCGGCCGCGAAGTCCGTGGCGTCATGGCGCCGGGCGGACGAGTCGACTGGGACCCGGGGCGGAAACGGGGACTGGGCCTGTGAAGGCGCGCCTGCGGTGCATCCGATTTCTGACCCAGCGTGTCCGGCCCTTTGATCCCATACGGTTCGTGCTTGCAGCAAGCGATCGCGGAAGCGCTGGTGTGGCGCCATGAACCCGACCAAAATACTCTGGCTGCAAGTCTTCGTTGTGTGCTCGACCACGCTCGGCTTCGTCTGGGCCGCGACGCAATGGACGGCGTGGCAGCTTGCCTTCCAGCCGCAGCTCGGCAGCCCCTGGTTCTCGCTCTTCGGATGGCCGGTCTATTTCCCGGTGGCCTTCTTCTGGTGGTGGTTCTCTTTCGACGCTTACGCACACGACATTTTCGTCACCGGCGGCTTCATCGCTGGCGCAGGCGGGGTCGCTGCCTTCGTCGTCGCGGTCGCCATGTCGGTCTGGCGTGCGCGCGAGGTAAAGCGCGCCACGACCTACGGTTCGGCTCGCTGGGCCGAGGAACGCGAGATCCGCGCAGCCGGCCTTCTTCACCCAGATGGCGTATTGCTCGGCCGCTGGCACGGAGCCTACCTCCGTCACCATGGGCCCGAGCATGTGCTGTGTTTCGCACCGACCCGAAGCGGCAAGGGCGTCGGTCTTGTTGTTCCGACGCTGCTGACCTGGCCGGGAAGCTGCATCGTCCATGACATCAAGGGGGAGAACTGGACGCTCACCGCCGGCTGGCGTGCGCGGTTCGGCCGCGTGGTCCTGTTCGATCCGACCAATCCGCAAAGCAGCGCTTACAATCCTTTGCTCGAGGTCCGGCGCGGTGAGTTTGAAGTCAGAGATGTCCAGAACATCGCCGACGTGCTGGTTGATCCCGAAGGGGCACTGGAACGCAGGAACCATTGGGAGAAGACCAGCCATTCGCTTCTGGTCGGCACGATCCTGCATGTCCTTTACGCCGAACCCGACAAGACGCTCGCCGGCGTCGCCAATTTCCTCTCCGATCCGAAGCGACCAATCGAGAAGACGCTTCGGGCGATGATGACCACGCCGCATCTCGGCGAGAAGGGAGTCCATCCCGTCGTCGCCAGCGCCGCGCGAGAGCTGTTGAACAAGAGCGAGAACGAGCGCAGCGGCGTACTGTCGACCGCGATGTCCTTCCTGGGCCTCTATCGAGATCCGGTGGTCGCGGCGGTCACACAACGCTGCGACTGGCGCATCCGCCACCTGGTCGAGGCTGAGCATCCTGGGACGCTCTATCTCGTCGTGCCACCCTCGGACATCAGCCGCACGAAACCGCTCGTGCGCCTCATCCTCAACCAGATCGGAAGACGGCTAACCGAAGAGCTAGAGAACAAGCGGCGGCGACATCGCCTGCTGCTGATGCTCGATGAGTTTCCCGCGCTCGGCAGGCTCGACTTCTTCGAGTCGGCATTGGCGTTCATGGCGGGCTATGGATTGAAATCCTTCCTGATCGCGCAGTCGCTGAACCAGATCGAGAAGGCGTACGGTCAGAACAATTCCATCCTGGACAATTGCCACGTGCGCGTCTCGTTCGCCAGCAACGACGAACGCACGGCGAAACGCGTGTCGGATGCACTTGGCACGGCCACCGAAATCCGAGCGATGAAAAACTATGCCGGCAGCCGACTCAGTCCGTGGCTTGGACATCTGATGATCTCCCGGCAAGAAACCGCGCGGCCGCTGTTAACTCCCGGCGAGATCATGCAACTCCCGCCCGACGACGAGATCGTCATGATATCGGGGAGTGCGCCCGTCCGGGCGAAGAAAGCTCGGTATTACGAAGACCCCGAGCTCGCCGGGCGGATTCTTCCGCCGCCCAGATCATCGGGCGGAAACGCTGTTCTTCGACCGCCAGCCCCCAACATGTCCCAGGTGAATACCTGGAGCGGCGCGATCGCGTCAGCGCCAACCGCCGCAGAGACGGACGATCCGGACAATGCGGGAATCCGGCGCGAACCCGAACTTCCGGACCATGAGGAGATTGTTCCCGAGCCACGAAAGCCGGTGCAGGAATTCGAGCCCGTCGAGGACGAGCCAGACGACGACGCCCAGCGCCAGCGGATCATGCAGCGCAATTTCGGCAGCGCGCGACAAATCTCGCTCGACGCGGACGATGACATGCAGATGTAGCCGTGCGCACGAAGCACACCTTTCGGCTTCCACCCGACCTGGCTACGAAGCTCGCCGATTACGCCGCCCGCAAGCGCGTGCCGCAGGCGTTGATCGTCGAGGCAGCGCTCGCCTCTTATCTTTCGCCCGATGCCGCGGACCGACTAGAAGCGGCGCTCGCGCGACGCCTGGACCGTATGGTCCGCGACATGGAGCGCATC